>RFKO01000298.1 GCA_003694235.1 Anaerolineae bacterium | reverse complement strand
CCTACGAGGACGAAATCCGTCGTCTGCGCGAGGGCGTCATCCTGTGCTTCGTCGGCCCGCCCGGCGTGGGCAAGACCTCGCTGGGACGCTCGATCGCCCGCGCCCTGGGGCGCAAGTTCGTGCGCATCTCACTTGGCGGAGTGCGAGACGAAGCCGAAATCCGCGGTCACCGCCGCACCTACATCGGGGCGCTGCCGGGGCGCATCCTGCAGGCCATGCGCCGTGTGGAATCGCGCAACCCGGTTTTCATGCTGGACGAGATCGACAAACTCAGCCAGGGTTTTCAGGGCGACCCGGCCTCCGCGCTGCTCGAAGTGCTCGACCCGGAGCAAAACGCCGAGTTCCGCGATCACTACCTCGAGGTGGCTTTCGACCTCTCCGAGGTCTTCTTCATCACTACGGCCAACTGGTTGAACACCATCCCGCGGCCGCTGCTCGACCGCATGGAAGTGATCGAAATCTCCGGCTACACCGAGCAGGAGAAAGTGCAGATCGCCCGCGGCTACCTGATCCCGCGCCAGATCCGCGAGAACAGCCTGCACGATGACGAAATCTCCTTCAGCGACGAGGGACTGCGCGAGATCATCCGCTATTACACCCGCGAAGCCGGCGTGCGCAACCTGGAGCGCGAAATCGGCGCGGTATGCCGCAAAGTGGCCACCCGCATCGCCGAAAACGGCGAAAGCCTGCACGTCGAAGTCACGCCCGAACTGGTGCGAGAATATCTGGGACGGCGAAAGTACACCGAACTGGACGAAATCGCCGACCGCACTTCACTCCCCGGCGTGGCCACCGGCCTGGCATGGACACCGACCGGCGGCGATGTGCTCTTCGTGGAGGCCACCCGCATGCCCGGCAGCAAAGGTTTCCAGCTCACCGGTTCGCTCGGCGAGGTGATGAAAGAATCGGCCCGCGCCGCCCTCTCTTACGTGCGCTCGCAGGCCAAAGAACTCGGTCTGGACGAACATTTCTTCGACGAGGCCGATATTCACCTGCACGTGCCCGCCGGCGCGCAGCCCAAGGACGGCCCCTCCGCCGGCGTGACGATGGCTGTGGCCCTGGTCTCGCTGATCTCCGGGCGACCGGTGCGCAGCGACGTGGGCATGACCGGCGAGATCACCCTGCGCGGCAAAGTGCTGCCGGTCGGCGGTATCAAGGAAAAAGTGCTCGCCGCCCACCGCGCCGGGCTGAAGACCGTGCTGCTCCCCAAGCGCAATCAGGTCGATCTGGAAGACCTGCCGGAGGACGTCCGCCAGTCGCTCAATTTCGTCTTCCTGGATATGGTCACGGACGCGCTGGACGCGGCCCTCGAACCGGCGCCCAAAAAACGCACCTCCCGACGCAGCAAGAAGAAAGCAACTGATGACGCGCAAGAAAATCATGCTGATTGATGACTCGCCATCCATGCTGGATGTGTTGAGCACCCTGCTCTCTCTGGAGGGTTTTGAGGTCTCGCAACACCCGCTGAGCGGCGATCTGCTCGAACCCATCCGCCAGCAGCAACCCGACGCCCTGCTGCTGGACGTACATTTGAAATCACCCGAAGGGCGCGAAATAGACGGGCTGGAGTTGCTGAAGCAACTGCGCGCCGACCCCAGACTGGCACACATCAAAGTGGTGCTTTCCTCCGGGTTGGACTACCGCCGCGAGGGCGACGCGCAGGGCGCGGACGCCTTCGTCCACAAGCCCTATATGCCCGATACACTGATCCAAACGCTAAAACAAGTGCTGGCCCCATAGCCGGCACCCACCTCATTCGAGAGGCTCACTGTGGCAAGAAAACGATCACACACAACATGGTACACCATTGACTTACACCTGCACACTCCGGCCTCGAGCGATTACCAGCAACCGGGGGTGACTTACATGGACATTCTGCAACGCGCCGAGGCACAGGGGTTGGATATCATTGCCTTCACCGACCACAACACCGTGGCCGGTTACCGCGGTCTGATGGAAGAAATCCGCCAGCTGGAAATGCTCAAGGAGCTCAATCGTCTGCTCCCCGAGGAGAAAGCCCGGCTGGACGAATATCAGCGCCTGATGAAGAAAATCCTGGTGCTGCCGGGATTTGAGTTCACCGCTACCTTTGGCTTCCACGTGCTTGGCATTTTCCCACCCGAAAAGCCGATCCGCGAGATCGAACACATCCTGCTCGACCTGAACATCCCCGCCGAGCAACTGGATAGCGGTTCGGTGACGGTGGGCGCCAGCGCAGACGTGCTCACCGCCTACCGCCTGATCAACGAAGCTGGCGGACTGGTGATCGCAGCCCACGCCAACTCGACCAACGGCGTGGCAATGCGCGGCTTCCGCTTTGGCGGGCAGACCAAAATTGCCTACACCCAGGACCCCAACCTGCACGCCCTGGAAGTCACCGACCTGGAACGCAAAGGACGACACACCACAGCCGCCTTTTTCAACGGCACCAAACCCGAATACCCGCGGCGAATGCACTGCATCCAGGGCTCCGACGCCCACCGCCTGACCGGCGAGGGCGACCGGCGCAAAAACCTGGGGGTGGGCGAGCGCGCTACCGATGTGCGCCTCACCGCACGCACCTTCGAGGCACTCAAGGAACTCTTCCTGGGGAATGACTTCGCCCGCACCCGCCCCCATCGCCATCAAACTGAACCGGTGTACGATTTCATCCAGAACGCCCGCGAAGAAGGCCCCAACATCGTGCAAGACTTCCACGAAAGTATGACGGTGCGCGGCGGCAAGCTGTACGCCATCATCGCCGATGTATGCGCCTTCGCCAACACCAACGGCGGCACAATCTACATCGGGCTGAGCCGTAACCCGCGCCGGGCAGCCATCGGCGTGGACAACGTCACCAAAGCGATGGCGCAACTGGAAAAGGAAATCTCCAACCGCATCAGCCCCCCGCTGAATTGCAACATCGACGCCCACAAGTTCCAGGGCAAGGACATCATCCGCGTGCTG
Source organism: Anaerolineae bacterium (assembly GCA_003694235.1). Classification (GTDB taxonomy): domain Bacteria; phylum Chloroflexota; class Anaerolineae; order Anaerolineales; family UBA11858; genus J130. The sequence goes on along the minus strand of RFKO01000298.1, from coordinate 1,086 downwards.
GTGCCGCGCGGCGACGACCCTCCCTACGCCGTGGATGACAGCAAAATCTATCTGCGCACCGAAGCCGAAACCGGCATGGCGGTGCGCGATGAGATCGTCGAAATGGTGTTGCGCGGCCAACGAGAGCGCCTCGCCCAGCAAGTGAAGACCAGCCCTGAAGAAACCACAGTTGAAGATGAAGAGAGCAGCGAGCAACCGCCGTCTCCGCCGCGCACCGGCGTGGAAGTGGTCTCGGTAGAAGAGCGCCAGGGTGTGCGCTACTACATCGTGCGCGATTTACGCAACGGCAACGTGGTCAAAAACGTGACGCGCAAATCGGCGCGCAAACTGTGGCACTACGCCGTCACGCAATACGACAAACTAGCCGGCAACCTGGAGCAGCACAACGTCCGCTGGCACGGCGATCTGGGGCTGATCGTCCCTCCCAAGGGGAGCACATCGATCCGTTACGACCTGGTGCAACGCGACGCGCAGGGGAACTACCGCTACTACTTCGGCGTCACAGACGACGGCATCCACGGCGCCTGGCGTCAGGTCGTCGGGCTGACGGAGGAGGGATGACCGCCCTGCAGGTAGCCATTCTGACCGTCTCTGACCGTTCGGCGCGCGGAGAACGGGAGGACGCCTCCGGCCCGGCGTTGCGAGCGTTCGCCCAGGCGCGTGGCTGGGAGATCGTCGCCCAGGCCATCGTCCCTGATGAAATCCCCGCCATCCAGAACGCTCTCATCCATTGGGCCGACGCGCTGGCCTGCGATGTGATCCTCACCACCGGCGGCACGGGTTTCGCCCGGCGCGATGTCACCCCCGAAGCCACGCTATCCGTGGTAGAGCGCCCCGCCCCCGGCCTGGCCGAAGCCATGCGCGCCGCCAGCCTGAAAATCACGCCCCACGCCATGCTCTCCCGCGCGGCTGCCGGCATCCGCGGGCGCACCCTGATCGTCAACCTGCCGGGCAGTCCCAAAGCCGCCGTCGAAAACCTGGAAGTGATCGCCCCCGTGCTGCCCCACGCCGTCCAACTGCTGCGCGAAGACCCGGCGGCGGAAGCGGGGCATGGAGAGGTGTAATTGGGTAATTGGGTAATTGGGT
>RFKO01000047.1 GCA_003694235.1 Anaerolineae bacterium | reverse complement strand
GTGTCATGTGTCATGAGCGGAGGGCAATGGTAAACTTGGGCAGGCTATGAAGACATCAAATTCCCCTTCTTTTTCCGGCACGGCCACCGCCGTGGCGTGCAGCAACATCGCCTTCATCAAATACTGGGGCAACCGCGATGCGGCACTGCGCCTGCCCGCCAACGGTTCGCTTTCGATGAACCTGGACAGCCTGACGACCCGCACCACCGTACGCTTCGACCCGCGGCTGGAGGCCGATGTGCTGATTCTCAACGGAGAAAGCGCCGCGGAAGAGGCGCGCCGGCGGGTGAGCGACTTTCTGGAAATCGTGCGGCGCATGGCGGGGATGCCTACCAAAGCGCGCGTGGAGAGCGAGAACAACTTCCCCATGGGCGCAGGGATCGCCTCCTCTGCATCGGCGTTCGCCGCCCTCAGCCTGGCCGCCAGCGCCGCCGCCGGCCTGCTCCTGGACGAAGCCGCGCTCTCACGGCTGGCGCGCCGCGGCTCCGGCTCGGCCTGTCGCTCGGTGCCCGGCGGCTTCGTGGAATGGCAGGCCGGCCAGGGAGACGAGGATTCCTACGCCCGCTCCATCGCCCCGCCAGAACACTGGCCGTTGACGGATTGCGTCGCCATCATCAGCCGGGCGCACAAACAGACCGGCTCCTCTGCCGGCCATGCGCTGGCGGATACCAGTCCGCTGCACCCCGCACGGCTGAGGCAGGCAGATGAAAACCTGCGCCGCTGCCGGCAGGCCATCCTGAGGCGCGACTTCGAAGCCCTGGCCGCGGTCACCGAACTGGACTGCCATTTGATGCACGCGGTAATGATGACATCCTCGCCGCCGCTGCTCTACTGGCAGCCGGGAACGCTGGCCGTGATGCAGGCTGTGCGCGCCTGGCGCAAGGAAGGGCTGCCGGTACTCTACACCATAGACGCCGGCGCCAACGTGCATGTGATCTGTGAACGGGCGGCCGAACAGCAAGTCGCACAGCGACTGCGGCAAATCCCGCAGGTGCGGGACGTGCTGGTGGCCCACCCCGGCGGCGCGGCCAGACTGGAATCCGCCGGGGAATCTTCGGGGTATAATGTAAACAGTCAAACCTGACTTGACCACAGAGACAGAAAATTTACTCAGGAAAATATCATGCTTTCGAACGAAACTGTACAACTGGTCGTCGCACTCTCGGCCCTGATACTGGTACACGAACTGGGGCACTTCATCGCCGCGCGCCTGGTACGGGTGCGGGTGGAGGAATTCGGGTTGGGGTATCCCCCCCGAGCGCTGACCCTGTTCGAGCGCAACGGCACGCGCTACACCCTCAACTGGCTGCCCCTGGGCGGCTTTGTACGCCTGAAAGGGGAAATGGAAGAAGACGGCGATCCCGACAGCCTGCATTCCGCCAACCCGTGGGCGCGGCTGCTCATCTTCCTGGCAGGCCCGGTGATGAATCTGCTGGCCGCCGCCGCGCTCTACGCCATGATCTTTCTGCAAATCGGCGCGCCGGATGTCCAACGCGTGCTGGTAACCGAAACCGACCCCGGCTCGCCCGCAGAAACGGCCGGATTGCTGCCCGGCGACATCATCACCGCGGTCAACGACCAGCCGGTCCGCGGCATGAACGACCTGCACGATAAAATCTACGCCCACCTGGGCGTCCCCATCACCCTGACCGTCCAACGCGAGGCGGAGACACTGCAATTCGAGCTGGTGCCGCGCGAAAACCCACCAGAAGGCGAAGGCGCCATCGGCATCGCCATGAGCAATCCCCTGATACCGGTTGGCCTGCACCAGGCCATCCCGCTCGGCTTTGTCGCCACCTATGGCAGCGCCCAGATGCTGCTGAGCTTACCCGGCGATATCCTCGCCGGGCGCATTGCGCCGGAAGCCGCCCGACCGGTGGGGCTGAAAGGCATGAGGGATGCGCTGAAGTATGCCAATCAGCTAGAGTTGCCGGAAGAGGCAGCCGATGCCCCCTTCAACGTCAACGTACTGGGCTTTTTCGCCTGGATCAGCGTGACGCTGGGGATCGTCAACTTGCTGCCCATCCCGGCGCTCGATGGCGGGCGCATCGCCCTGCTGCTGCCGGAGATCGTGCTGCGCCGCCGCATCCCCCTGAAGTGGCAAAACGCCGTGATCGCCATCACCTTCGCCGCCCTGGTGGCGTTGATGGTCTACATCAACCTGTTGGATTTTATCGATCCCCTTACCCTGCCCCAATGAGCCGGAATCTGACGTTCGAGCAAATCCTGCAAACCTTACTGGATGAACAGGCGGAATGGAAAAACGCCTACGTGCACCCTCTGAGCGACCTGGAGGGCGAAAAGGCAGCGCGCTTTGACGCCCTGTGGCCGGAAATTCCGCCGGCGCGCAAAGTCGAGATGCTCTCAGCGATGGAGAACGAAGCCGACGACAACACACTGCTCAGCTTCGAGCACGTCTGCCGCCTGGCTATCGCCGACCCCGACCCGCAGGTGCGCTTCCTGGGCGTACGCGCAATTGAAATCTACGAACCGGACGACCTGATCGAAACACTGTGCAAAATGGTGGTGGAAGACCCGGACGAAAACGTGCGCGCCGTCACCGCCGCCACCCTGGGGCGCTTCGTCTATCTGGGGGAAATCGAGGCCATCGCGCAGGCAAGGTATCAACTACTCCACCGCGCGCTTCTGGAGGTCGCCCGCAGCGAAGACACCGACGCGGTGCGGCGCAACGCGCTGGAGGCGCTGGGCTACTCCGGCGATCCGCAGGTGGACGAACTGATTGAGGAGGCCTACGCCAGGCCCGATACCGAATGGCAAATCAGCTCCCTGTTCGCCATGGGGCGCTCTTACAACAAACGCTGGCACAAACAGGTGCTGGAGGCGCTCGACCACCGCCTGCCTCTGATCCGCAGCGAAGCCGCGCGCGCCGCCGGCGAGCTGGAAATCCAGGCCGCCCGCCCGCGCCTGATCGAACTGCTCGATGACCCCACTCGTGAAGTCCGCATGGCAGCCGCCTGGTCACTCTCGCAAATCGGCGGCGAAGGGGTACGCGCCGCGCTGCTCGACCTGCAAAGCCAGAACATCGATGACGAAGAATACGAGTTCCTGGAAGATGTGCTGGACAACCTGACCTTTAACCAGGAATTCGAGCTGTTCAATCTGTTGGAGATAGACCTGCCGGACGACCTGGAAGACGACTTCGACCTGGACCTGCGTTCGTGAAAGCCCTCCTCACGCTGTTTGCCAACAACCTGCTGCCGATTTTGCTGATCTCCGGCCTGGGATATCTGCTGGGATGGCGGCTCAACGTTCAGGCGCGCTCGGTCGCCCGCATGGTGTTCTACGCCCTCAGCCCTTTTCTGGTCTTCGACCTGATGGCACGCAGCCGGCTGAGCAACAGCGACATCAGCCGCATGATGGGCTTCGCCATCTTTCAGGCTGCCGC
>RFKO01000297.1 GCA_003694235.1 Anaerolineae bacterium | reverse complement strand
CCCAGATTGGCGGCGAGGCGCGCCCAGGTTCGGCCACCATCCACGCTTTCATAGAGCACAGCCGGGCCGCAAGCAAAGCGCCCCTCCCCGGCCAGCGCGTAGAGCACGTCTTCGTCCTGAGGGGAGACAAGCAGTTTGAGGATGTGCAGACCGTTGGGCAGCGAGGCGCCGCTAACGCGCGCCCACGTCCGCCCACGATCGGTGGTCTTGTAGACCGCGCCATCGGCGACGTTGTATTGGGAGTGATGGGCGGCGTAGCCCACGCGGGGGTTGCTGGGGGCGATGGCGATATCGGTGATGTAGCCGTGATTCAAAACGAAGCGAAAGTTTTCCCCGCCATCATCGCTGCGAAAAATTCCCTCCTCGGTGCCCAGGTAGAGGAGGGTCGGATCGAGCGGGTCGAAGCCCAGGCCGCTGACATGGGTGGAAGTCAGCCCGTGGAACGCGCCGATCACCTCCCAGGTATGACCGCCGTCCAGGGAACGGTAGGCGCCGCTCAGGTCGCTGGCGGCGAGGAGAATGCCGCTCGGTCCCCCGCCGATGGCGTTGAAGGCACCGCCTCCGCCGGGGTTCGTCCGCTGCCAGGCGGATTGAGCAAGCGATGAACGCGCCGCGGCCGGGGCAGGCGCTAACGGGGGTAAAACGCCCCGCAGCGCTCTTTGCCCCGCGAGGCCCGCCAGGGCGAGGGTGAGAACAAACGCCAGGGGGACCTGCCCCCGGCGGCTACGCGCGGGCCTTACGCACACCGATGGTCACTTCCACTCCCTCAATCTTGTGCTTCTCGGTGTAGGCTTCGGCAGGCGGCTCGGCGGCGCGCATCTCGAGGGTCAGGGTTTCGGACTGGATGTACTCACCCCAACTCTGGAAGACGGCGGCCAGTTCCGGCGGAGCAACGTACCACAGGGTGATGCGGTCACTGACCTCGAAGCCGGCGTTCTTGCGCTGCGCCTGCACGCGGCGGACGATCTCGCGCGCCAGGCCCTCGGCTTTGAGTTCGGGGGTGATTTCGGTATCCACCGCCACGGTGATGTACTTATCGCCGGCGACGGCCAGGCCCGCGGCGGGCTGCGGCTGCACCAGCACTTCCTCCGCCGCCAGGGAGACGGTCTCGCCGTTCAGTTCGATCTCGACCGGCTCGCCGGCTTCCACTTTGGCGGCCACCTCGGCGGGATCGAGCGCGGCCAGGGCGGCGCGCACTTTGGGGAAATCCGACCCGAAGCGTGGGCCGAGCACTTTGTTGACCGGCAAGATGCGGTAGGTCACCAGCGTACCGGGGTCGTCCACGAACTCGAAGGCTTTGACGTTCAGTTCGTCCTGCACAATGGCGACCAGTTCGTCGGTCAGTTCCGCCCGCCCTTCGCGGACGTGTACCAGGGCGCGGGCGAGCGGCTGGCGCACTTTGATGCCGGCTTCGCCGCGGGCGCTCAGCCCCAGGCTGGCGACGCGGCGGGCGAGCGCCATTTGCTCGATCAGGGCTTCATCCACGGCGGCGGGGTCGGCCTCTGGCCAGTCGGTGTGATGGATGCTCTCATACGCCTGGGGGAAGACCCCGCGCACCAGGTTCTGGTACATCGCTTCGGTGAGGAAGGGGATGATAGGCGCCAGGGCGCGGCTCATCTTGACCAGCACGTGCCACAGGGTGGCGTAGGCGGTGTTTTTATCCTCATCGGCCTCCGATTTCCAGAAGCGGCGACGCGAGCGGCGTAAGTACCAGTTGCTCAGGTCGTCGAGCAGGTTCTCGAAATCCAGGGTGGCGGAATAAGCGTCGGAGTTTTCCAAAGCCGTGGTCACGCGCGCCACCACCTGGTTCAGGCGGGCCAGGATCCACCTGTCCAGCGGGTTGTCGCTGTGGGGTGTGGCACCCTCCGGAGCGGCGGGATCGAAGTCCGCCAGAGCGGGCTGCCAGTCATCCAGCGCGGCGTAGGTGCTGAAGAAGGCGTACACATTCCACAGCGGGATGATGAAGCGGCGGCGGGTATCCTCGGCGCGGTTGTAGCCGAAGAGCAGGTCGTTCTCCGGCTTGTGGGCGCAGTACAGCCAGCGCATGGTGTCCACGCCCATTTTATCGGCGGCCTCGTTGAACTCGATGGCATTGCCCCAGGATTTGTGCATCTGCCGCCCGTCCTCGGCCAGCAGCGAGGCATAGCCGAAGTTCTCCAGGAAGGGCGGCGAGTTGTCGATGATGGTCGCCATCGCCAGCAGCGAGTAGAACCAGTTGCGGAACTGACCGGGGAAGGATTCGCTGATCCAGTGGGCGGGATACCACTTCTCCCAGTAGGCGCGATTGGTGCGGTATTGCAGCGTGCTGAAGGGCACGATGCCGGCGTCCAGCCAGGGGTTGCCCACATCGGGAATGCGGCTCATCACACCGCCGCACTGCGGACAGGCGATCTTGACTTTGTCGATGAACGGTCGGTGCGGGCTGTGGCCTTCAAATTCTTCCCAGCCCTCGATGGCGCGCTCCTTGAGTTCGTGTTCATCGCCGACGACGTGATGGTGTCCGCACTGCTCACAAATCCAGATGGGCAGCGCCAGCCCCCAGTAGCGCTTCTTGGAGATCATCCAGTCGTGCATGTTGCGCAGCCAGTCCAGTTCGCGTTTGTGGCCGAATTCGGGGATCCAGCGGATCTGATCCACCACGTCCATGATCTGGTAGCGCAGGGAGCGTGCTTTCTCTTCGGGGGTGACCTCCTCGCGCGGCTTGTCGTACAGTTCACCCATGCTGATGAACCACTCGTCCACCAGGCGGAAGACCAGTTCGGTTTTGCAGCGCCAGCAGGTGGGGTAGCGGTGGGTGTACGGCTCGACGCGGTAGAGCAGGCCTTTCTCCTCCAGGTTTTGGAAGATGGGCTGCGCCACCTCGGCGACGTGTTTGCCGGTGAGCCAGTCGAACCCCTCGATGAAGTAGCCTTCGTCGTCGAGAGGGGCAATCAGCGGGAAGTGGTGTTCTTTACCCAGTTGAAAGTCCTCCGCGCCGCAGCCGGGGGCGATGTGCACGATGCCGGTGCCTTCCTCCTCGCCGACTTCATCCCAGAGGATGACCTGATGAATTTGCGCTGCCGTGGCTTCCACATCTTTCACCAGTTCGCGCAGGTGGGTGACGCCGCCGGGGGTGTTGGCCGCGGGCAACTCGTCGAAGGGGCCGCTGTAGCACCAGCCTTCCATCTCTGCCCCTTTGAGCTCGCCCAGCACTTTGTACTCGCCCTTGAGCATGTGCAACGTGCCTTTGGAGAGGTAGAGAATCTCCTCGCCCTGCTGCACCTTGACGTAGGTCAGCTCCGGCCCGACGGCCGCGGCCACGTTGGAGGTCAACGTCCAGGGCGTGGTCGTCCAGACGAGCAGGGATTCGGGGAGGCCGGTGGTAGGGTCAATACGACCGCTGACTGCCGACCGCTGTCCGTTGTCTGCGGTCTGCTCTCTCAGCGGGAAACGCAGCGTCACCGAGTCGTGCGTCAGTTCGGCGTAGCCGTCGGTGACGATCTCGTGCTGGCTGATGCCGGTGGCGCAGCGCGGGCACCAGGGCATCACGTCCGCGCCGCGGTAGAGCCAGCCCTTCTCCCAGGCTTTTTTGAGCATCGTCCAGATCATGTAGTTGTTCTCGTGGGAGAAGGTGTAGTAACTGCCGCCGATCTCCGGCAGGCCCAACCGCCCGACGATATCTTCCACCGTGCCGGTGACCGTGTTGCCATTGGGGGTCTCGATGGTGATCTCCTGCATCGGGTCTTCGAGCAGCTTTTCGGCCAGCCAGCGCAGTTGATCGGGGTCGTTCCACTCCATCCAGTAGCCCAGGCGGATGGACTGCTCGGTCTGTACGGCGGAGTAGCGCAGCACGCGCGCCTTGCACTCGCGCACAAATTCGGCCAGGCCGTAGGCTTCGATGTCTTTCTTGGATTTGAAGCCTTTCTCTTTTTCGACCTCGACCTCCACCCACAGGCCCTGGCAGTCGAAGCCGTTCTGGTAGCGCAGTTCTCGGCCGCGCATTGTCCAGAAGCGGTTGTACAGGTCTTTGTAGGTGCGCCCCCAGCCGTGGTGCACGCCCATCGGGTTGTTGGCCGTGATGGGCCCATCGATGAACGACCAGTGCGGTTTGCCTTTGCGCAGCGCGCGCGATTTCTCAAACGCGTCGCTCTCCTCCCAGAATTTCAGGATTTCGTGTTCGAGTTCGATAAAGTTGACTTTGTTGGGTACGGATTTGAAAGGCATAGTCAGTTCCTTAGTTCATTAGCTCATTGGTTCATTAGTTCATCGGTTAACGAATGCAACCGATGCAACCGATGCACTGATGCAACCGATGCAACCAGCATATAAAACACAACCTCCCGTCCACTCTGGGACGAGAGGTGTCACTCCCGCGGTACCACCCGGATTCCCGCCGCGAGGGCGGGCACTCGTGACGGATACGGTTGGGGGTAGGGATAAGTGATCAGTAATCAGTGATCAGTGATCAGGAGACCGGCTAACTGTTCCCTGTTCCCTAACTTATACCCGTGCCCGTGGTAACGGGGGGCAAGCCCGGCGTTCTTACT
>RFKO01000296.1 GCA_003694235.1 Anaerolineae bacterium | reverse complement strand
GGGCGGCGGGAGCACGCCGATCTCTTCATAATAGCGGATGGTTTTAGCCGAAACCCCGCTTTTTCGGGAAAGGTCTTTAATTTTCATAGTGACTTTCAGACGAGGGGGAAGGGTTGCGCCACCGCCCCATCAGCCAGAGCGCGGCCATCAAAATCCCCAGGCTGATCACCTGGGCGGCGCGCCAGCCATCCCCCCAGATCAGGCTGTCGCCGCGGAAGGCTTCCAGGAACAGCCGTGCCGCCGCGGAAAGGGCCACGAAAAGGAGAAAATTCAACCCGTTTCCCTTGTGCCCCATCGGCCAGCGCCGCACTGCCACGAAGATGGCAACCGCCAGGATGATTTCGTAAACCTGTGTGGGATGGCGCACCTCGCCCCACAACTCGATGCCCCACGGCAGACGGGTAGGCGCCCCGAAAGCATCACCGCTCAGCAGATGCGCCAAACCCATGGCGATCATAAACGCCGCCAGACCGGCAGTCAGGGCATCCAGGGTTGGGCGCAGCGGAAGCGCTTTCCGCCACCCGTACACCATCGCCGCCAGCAGGCCGATCAGCGCGCCATCCACCGGCGACAGGGTCTGCGGGTTGAGGGCGAACAGGCTGAGCGGCGTCTGCAGATACACAGAGAAATAGCGCGCCGCATAAGCCAGCCGCGCCCCCACCACGCCGATCACCAGCCCCCAAAAGACCATGTTGTACACATGCTCCTTGTTCAACTTCAGGCGGGCGGCGTCTTTTTCGATCAACGCCATGGCGAGGTACACTCCGGCCAGCAGGGCCAGGCCGGGCGTCTGCAAAACAAATGAACCAATCGAAAGGGTGGGCAACATCAGGGCGCCTCCTGCAAGAGTTCCTGTACCTTGGAGCGAATCAGCCCCTCGCTCATCGGGCCGCCGACCACCACGGCGCGGATCACACCCTCCCGATCCACAAAGTAGGTACTGGGCAGGCCGCGCAGCTGGTAGCGGTTGCTGACCGCGCCGGTGCGATCCAGCAGGACAGGGAAGGTCAGGCCAAACTCGGCCACGAACTCCACCGCCGCGGCTTCGCTATCCTGAAACGTGGTGTTGACCGCCAGCACCACCAGGCCTTCGTCCTTCAAATCTTGATAGACGCGCTCGATGGCCGGCATCTCCGCCCGGCAGGGAGGACACCAGGAAGCCCACAGGTTGATCATCACCGCCTGGCCGCGCAGCTCGGAGAGAGACATCTCCCCGCCGCCGAGCAGTTCCAGCGTGAAATCGGGGGCCGAGAAGCCCTCCCGCGGGCTGGGCGGCGGGGCGCCGTTGGTGGTCTCGGCGGTGGAGACGCGGGAAAGCAACGTCCACGCCCCGCCGAGGAGAAATACAATGATCAGCAGAAGATACCATCGAGAGCGATCCATCTGCCACGTTTCGGATAACTGTCCTGGTTGCATAACGCTACGCAGTTTCTGCTCCTTTCACAGGTGTAAATGCGTGTCCGCTCAGATAACCGACATAGGCGGGCACCAGCGGCAGCACACAGGGCGAGAGAAACGAGATCAACCCGGCCAGCACGGCCAGGAAATACGTGGGGGTGACACCCGCCCCCAGCGGAAGATCGAGGAAAAAGCCGTTGCGCTGCGCCCACACGGCGATCAAGCAACACGCCGCCAATAGCGAGGGTCAAGATGCCGCTGGCGATCTGAATCTTACCACTCACTCGTTTTCGACATCTTTCCTCTGCGTAATCTGCGCCACCTGCGGATAACTCTGGTCACATTTGGAATTTCTGCCAGCAAGCCGCCGGTTGACACCTGCTCTGGCTGCCATTATAATCGCACCCACATCACCCATAAAACACCCGTCCGGGAGGAGTAGGCGGGCAAGGAGCTGCCAGAGAGGGAATGGCCCTGGCTGCAAGCCGTCCTCAGTCACCTGCCGCCGAAGTCGCCCGGAGCAAAATGCCGAAGAAATTCGAGGCAGGTTATCTGGTAGCAAGGTGACAGGGCGACCGGACTGCTACCGCCCTCCGGATCACCTGGTTACCCTGATGCCTTCCCAGAAGAGTAGACCGGCACGGGTAAGCCCGTTACAGCGAAGCCCCGATGATGGTCGGGGGACGAGTGCGCCGCAGCAGTGATGCGCGGCGAACTGAGGTGGTACCGCGGAGAACCTTTCGTCCTCAGGATGAAAGGTTTTTTTATTCGGATGACTGTCATATCATCCCCGGAGAGTGATACCATGCGCCCCTCTCGCATTTTACTCCTGTCTTTCGCCCTGCTCCTGGCAGGCTGCAATCTGCCGCGGCCAGCGGAACGCGCCAGCGCACTTCCCCCCATCGAGGAAAACAGGCCAACTGCCTCTCTCCCTCCCTCCCCAACGGCGACGCCCACTCAGCGTCCGGCTAAAAGTCCGGCTCAGAGCCCCACCCAGAGTGCACCGCCGTCCGCGACCCCATCGGTAGCGGCCGCGCCTGAATCGCTCCCCTCCATAACCGATTCACCTCTTCCCCCGCTCGCCGCGGGTCAGGAAATCGTGATCACTTATATCCAGATGACAGATGAGTCCCACGGTTGGGGAATCGGCCAGGCTCCACAGGCAGAAGATGCCCACATCCTGCACACCGCCGATGGCGGCCAGAGTTGGACGGACGTCTCTCCGCCAGCAGGTGAACAAACGCTTACCGATCCCGCAGGCCTGTTTGTGGACACACAACACGCGCTGGTGATCTATCCCGCCGGGCCGGGCCAGCCGCACGTCATCTGGCAAACCAGCGACGGCGGCACGACCTGGCAGGGCGCAGATTTACCGCCCTCCCCCGATGCCGAGTTCTTCTCTCCCTCCTTTTTCGCTGCCGACAAGCAAAACATCTGGCTACTGGTGACGATCGGCGCAGGTATGCAACATGCCTACAGTGATCTATATTTCAGCGCTGACGGCGGTTCGCAATGG
>RFKO01000295.1 GCA_003694235.1 Anaerolineae bacterium | reverse complement strand
GTTGCATTGGCGTCGCGCTGAGCGGAGCGACCGGTGGGAGCGCAGTCGAAGCGTTGCATTGGCGTCGCGCTAAGCGTGTCGAAGCGCTTGCGCTGAGCGTGTCGAAGCGCTTGCGCTGAGCGTGTCGAAGCGTGGCATTGGCTAGCGTGGTTGGTCTGTCGTCCGTCATCCGTCGTCTGTCGTCTGTCGTCCGTCGTCCACACTCTCATTCCCCATAAATTCCGGGGCAGTGGCATGACCGGGCTGGCTGATGCCTTCGCGCTTGAGCACCTTCCACAAAGTGATGGCCAGAATTTTTATATCCAGCCACAGCGACCAGTTATCCACATACCACACGTCCAGGCGGAATTTGTCCGGCCAGGTGAGGGCATTACGGCCGTTGATCTGCGCCCAGCCGGTGATACCCGGCAGCACTTCATGGCGACGCGCCTGCTCCGGCGAATAGCGCTCCAGGTACTGCACCAGCAGAGGGCGCGGCCCGACCAGACTCATCTCACCGCGCAGCACATTGAACAACTCGGGCAATTCATCCAGGCTGGTAGAGCGCAGAAAACGCCCCAAACGGGTCAGACGCTGCTCATCCGGCAACAGGTTGCCCGCCGCGTCACGCGCCTCGTTCATGGTGCGGAACTTATACAGGCGGAATAAACGGCCCTGATAACCGGGACGCACCTGGGTAAAAAGGATCGGCCACCCGTGAGCCAGCCACACCAGCAAAGCGATCAGCAACATCACGGGGAACAGTAAAATCAATGCCGGAATGGTCAGCACCAGATCGAAGATACGTTTGGACAGAGGAATTTTTCTAGCCGGCGGCATGAGGCGAATTTTACCATCAGGCGCAGCCATATCGAGCACAAAAAAGGACGGGCCTGCGCCCGTCCCGCAAAACCGTCTCGTGACGTTCAGGGGTTTGATGGGTTGACGGCCACCAAGCGGGCAATCAATTCACCGCCATCTCCCTCCTGCGCGCCGACCACCACCCGGTCGCCGCTTTGCAAATCTGCCAGTCCCTGCACCGCACCGCTGGCGGAGAGAAAACGCGTGCTCTCGTCCACCACAAAGGTGAACGTCTCTTCCTGGGCGGTGACCAATGTAAACGAACGATCATTGACTGACGTCACCTGGCCGCGCGCACGTTGATCGAAGGAAGGCATATCTTCCGGATTACCTGCTGCAATCACCTGGGCGGTCGCCGTCTCCCCACCAGCGTCCGCAGCAACCACGATGGCCACCATGCCGACCTGCAAATCGGCCAGACCGGCAAGCGAGCCGTCTTTGCTGCGGAAGCGCGTGTTCTCATTCACCTGATAGATTTTCTCCTCACCGGAAACTGTCTGCAGGGTAAACGTGCCATTCTCAAGAGATACGGTCATCACCGTGCCGCGCGCCGGGCGCACTTTTTCCTGCGGCCGCGCAGCCAGCACGCCTGCCACCAGATTGCCGTTTTCATCCTCTCGAGCAGCATATCCGATGCGCAGGCCGGTCTCCAGCGCCTCCAGGCCAGCGATTCCGCCGACAAAACGGGTGTTCTCGTCCACCAGCAGGGAAATCTCGCCTCCGCCATCGGTCGCCAGGGTCAGACTGCCCGCGGCGGCATCCACAGACACCACCGTACCGCTGCCTTTGCTCCACCGCCCAGGGTCGAAATCATCCGGCAACACCAGCACGATACGGGCGACATCCGAATCGGCAGGTAGCACGAACACCTTCATCCCAACCTGTATCGCATCCAGACCGGAAAGTTCTCCTTCTTTCGAGCGGAAGCGTGTCGCGCCGTCCACCAGAAAAGTCTGTTCCTCCCCGGTCGGGGTGCGAATCGTCAGGCTGTCTTCCCCTACGGCGACCACTTCTCCATACAAACGACGGTTCTCCCCAACCGAAGCCTCCGTGGCCGCAAACGTCTGGCCAACCACCAAAGCGGACATCAACACGGCAAGCGCCAGAGAGAGAATGCTTCTCTTTTTCATTATCAACCTCCATGCGTTTGATTTGACAACAGCAAAGATATCCCCTCGCTGTCAAATCTTCTTCATGGCGTTGTAAAAAGATTGTAAAACCTCTCAGCCGACGTCTCCCTCGCGGCGAAAATCCAACTCTTCCTTGCCGGTCAATTTATCCTGAATGCGCTGCACCACAATATCCAGATGCTTCTTCTGGTGTACGAAATCCAGGTCATGCGATTGAATCGTAAGCACCGGACACAAGTCGAACGAAGCCAGCCAGTCATCGTAGAACGAATCCAGCAAAGTCAGATACTCAGCCGTGATACCGCTTTCCATCTTGCGCCCGCGCTGATGGATGCGATCCATCAGCACCGACACCGGCGCGCGCAGGTAGATGAGCAAATCCGGGGCCGGCAGATCTTTCACCACCAGGTTAAACAATCGCAGATACGCCAGATAGTCCCGCTCGCTCAGGTTACCCATGTGATGCAAGGCGCGGGCAAAGATATAGGCATCCTCGTAAATACTCCGGTCAGCGATGGCAGAACGCGGGTCTTGCGCCAGTTCAAGATGCTGCTCGGCGCGATGGCCAAGGAAGAAAATCTGCAAGTGGAAAGACCACTGACGCATGTCGGCGTAAAAGTCTGCCAGATAGGGATTGTCGGCCACCGATTCAAAGGCCGTGCGCCACCCCAGGCGCTGTCCCAGCCGCTCGGTGAGCGAAGTCTTCCCCGCCCCAATATTTCCAGCAACCAGCACCAGATGCTTGGCCATCTCAGCCTCCTGATCTCAATCGAACGATGGATGCACGCGATACCGGTACCAGTACGCATCCCTGAATCCGATGCGCTCGTACAGCCGACGCGCCGGTCGGTTGGCGTCGATCACCTGAAGGTACGTCAGCGCGGCGCCGCGGCGCGCTGCCCAGGCCAGCATGCCGGCAATCAACCGGCCGGCCCAGCCGCGCCGGCGATGGTCGGGATGCGTGATGATATCAAACAACCCGAACAAATCCCCTTGCAAAACCCCCAGACCGCAGGCGCGCCACGCATCTCCCTCGCTGATGGCGGCGAACAACAGCGGCAGAGATATGCCCTCCAAAATCTGGCGGTGCAGGGCGCGCTGCCGCGCCGAATGCGCGCTGAAATGTGCATAGAGAGGTAACCACTCATCCAACGAGAGGGTGCGCAACTCGCCTTCGTCCTCCGCCAGCATGGCTTCCCCCATCCGCAACGTCATCACATGCGAGGCATCCAGCAGCCGATAGCCCCGGCGAGTCAATACCTCCTCCAAACCGCTGGGCACAAAAGGCTCAATCAGGCGGAAGACCGGCGGCAGCCCCTGGGCGGTATATAGGGCATCACAAAAGGCCACTTTCTCCTCCACGGGCAGCCCCCCCGCATACAAAGGGTTGACCGAATTCGCCCGCTTGGTATATCCACCGGAAAGGCGCAACACCCAGCCATCATAGAGCAGTTGATGCGCCGCCGGCCAGCTGTTTTGAGCAGCCTCCTCGATACGGCGCAAGGTGCTTACCGACAGCGCTTCAGCGGGCTTCAAAACCGGCCTCCTGCAATGCCTGGCGCAGATGCGTCCGCAAGGGTTTGGAAACCCGGCGCGCCGAGTGCTCCAACCAGCCGTAAGTTTGTTCGGGCGCGCTCGTTCCGCCCACCTGACGGCCCTTGTAGATGCCGGTGGCCGCCATCGTTTGATCGTAAGCCCGCAGAGCAGCCTCGTCGTCCGGGTTGTAACGTTCCCAATGCAAGACCGCTTCCAGCGGCAGGCGGGGACGCTGGCGCGGGGAACGCGCCGGCCAGCCCAACGTCATCCCGCAAATCGGAAAGGTCAGGCGCGGCAGGCCGAGAAGGCGGATCACCTCGCGAGGGTTGTTGCGGATCGCGCCGATGTAGCACATCCCCAACCCCAACGACTCAGCCGCCAGAGCAGCGTTTTGCATCGCCAGGGCAACATCCACCGTAGCCAGCAACAGATTTTCCATGTAACCGGCTTCCAGGGTGTACCCCTGCATCCGACAGACGCGCTCCAACCGACTGAAATCGGCGCACCACGTCAAAAAGACCGGCGCCTGCAAAATGTGCTTCTGCTCGCCGCACAGATGGTATAACTGCCGGCGCGCCTCGGCTTCACGCGTCACCACCACGCTATACATCTGCAGGTTGGACGAAGTGGATGCCCGCTGCGCCGCCGCCACGATGGTCTTGATCAGCTCATCCGACACCGGTTCATCCGTGTAATGACGAACCGAGCCATGACGATGCATCAACTCAATGATTGGTGTTGTCATGACACAGATTATACGTATTCAGAGAAGAAGACCAGCCCGCGGGCTGGTCTCATGCTTACGCTACCCGACGGCCTCCTTTGAGCTCATCCTGCAGGCGTTCAAGCGCCTCCCAGTCGCCCTGAGCAGCCAGTTTCGCCTGTTCCACCCACGTACCGGGATCGCCCAGGCGCAAATCATTTGCATCGAGTATCTCTTGCAATGTAGCCGTATCCGAAGCAGCCAGTTGGGCGAAAGTGGTGATGCCCGCGGCGCGGAACGCAGCTGCAGTCTTCGGGCCAATGCCCTCGATACGGGTCAGATCATCTTCGGCCTGCGGCTCGTGGTGAACATGCACATCTTCCCCACTGCTGCGGGCGTTCCACACCACAGCCCACACAATGATCACCACCAGCAGTAAAAAGATCAGAAACCATGCCCAGGTCGGCAGACCACCCTGGGCCAACAACAAAGCGCTCTTGTGTAACATAATTCACCTCCAAACATCCATGAACTCCTGATCTAGCGGCAGGAAACGGATCAACGCGGCGCGCTTGGCAAGCCGTCCATTTGCCTGCCATGAACCGACATGAGTATACCCTAATGCAGCCTCACTTCAAAGGAAGCCAGACGGTGAAACGCGTCCCTTTGCCTGGCACACCCTCGCTCTCCACTTCAATGCGCCCACGATGAAGGCGGACGATCTCCTGAGCAATCGCCAGCCCCAGGCCGCTACCTGGAATCCCCAGGTTTTGTCCTCGCTCCCCACGGAAAAAGCGCTCGAAGATGCGCTCTTGCTCCTCTTTGGGAATCCCAACCCCCTGATCACTGACCCGAAAGCCGACATACTGGCTGTTCGCCATCGTGCTGACGCGCACTTCACCGCCCTGAGGCGAGTAGGCAAACGCGTTCGTCAGCAGAATGCTGAGCACCTGAGCGATCAGGTTGCGATCGGCGTACACCAGCGGCAGGTCTTCCTGCAGATCAGTTTGAAGATCTATAGATTGCTCTTTTGCCAGAGCGGTGCGATCGCGCAGCAATTCCTGTACCAGCACATTCAAATCAAAAGCCTGCGGGCGAGGGCGCATGGCTCCCTGATCCAGCCGCGAAAGGGAAAGCAGATCATCGATCAAGACGGCCAGACGGTCGGTTTCACGATGCAGCACCGTCAGGATTTCCTGCCTGCGCTCCGGCACCATGCGTAACAGGTCCAGATTCAGGCGGATGTTCATCACCGGCGTGCGCAATTCATGAGAAACATTGGAGAGCAACCGGTCTTTCTCCTGACTCAGGCGTTCCAGTTCCTCGTTCTTTCGGCGCAGTTCTTCCAACAGCGCCCGTTGTTTCTGCAAAGCCTCCTGGCGTTGATCCTCTGCCATCACCCGCGCGGTAATCTCGCGCGCCACGATCAATTTGGTCCCGGCGCCCTCCAGGCGGGTAACCCGCACCAGATAATAATCCCGCGCATCTTCCGGTGGCCAGGAGACCAGAAGCTCGCCCCCTGCTGCAGCATGGTATTCCGCAACGTAACGCGCCCACTGAGAGATCAGTTCCGCTGCCGGCCTGCCGATGACCTGACTCTCGCTCAAGCCGAGCGCCTCAGCAGCCGCCGGATTGCAATCCAGCACCACTTCCCGGTCATCCAACACCAGCACCGGGTCGGGCAAAACCTCCACCAGGCGAGAATGGGCAATCGGCAAGATATCAAACACTCGGAAATGAAAGATCCCCCAGGCGATCAACACATTCCCCAACGCATAGATCACGAAACCGCCAAACCAGTTCGGGCCGCCGCGCTCGATAGCCGCCGTCGCCGCCACGCCTGCGATGGGGAAAGTCACCCCCAGCAACACGGCATAAATCTGACGGCGGTAGGCTGTCCGCACCTGAAACAGATACGCCGCCAGGCGGATCAAAGCCAGCAAAGCGATGAACACCGCATACAGTACGACAGCCCATCCCAGCGGCGTAAGCCCAAACCGCAGGGCTTCGAAGCGGTCATAAGAGACCAGCCGCACCTGCTGACGGATCAGTCCCCCGCCGAGATGACCGTCCACGAAAATCAGGCCAACCGAGATCAGGGGGAAAACCAGCAGTGTGACCCAGGTCAGCGTCGGGCGCTCGAAATCCTGGCCGGTAAAGCGTAACGCAAAATAGAGCAGGGTGAACACCCCTACGCTGGCGTTGGCAAAACGGACGCTATCCCAGAAAAGTTTGGCGCTTTGCGTCTCCACCAGAATGGAAAGCAGGGATTCCAGCGTGTACAGGATTTCCGAGAGAACGATCAGCGCAAAAGCCGCCGCACCTGGCGAGGTGCGACGGCTCCAGGCATAGTACAGCAGGAACCCCTCAACGAGCAGAGAAAACGCAATGACAGCGATGATCAACAAACGATCTCCCCCATCAACATTCGCTGTAACCGCAGGCGTAACACTTACGGCAACCCTCTTCGTTCACGAGTGCCGCCTCACCGCAATCGGGGCAAAGATCACCGATGGCCGTAGGGACAACCGAGTGGGATGCCCCATTCCCTCTTTCTTCAGCCGAATGGTCATCCTCTGCACCGGAATCTACCAGGTACTCCTGCAAAGCCTGGGCGATACCATCCGGCAAAGAACGCACGCGGTTCGGGCCAAATCCTAACGGACGGCCGCCGCCAATACCCGCCAGTTGATGCACAATCTCTCGCAGGCGCTGCCGCGGTTCAACCGGCGATTCCAGCCGCAGGATGTAGGATAGCAAACGCCCGATGGCCTCCGAGACCGCGGCCGTATCCGAGCCGGCCTTGGCGGTATTGATAAACACCTCAAAGGGTTGATCGCCTCCGTTCTCGTTGACGGTGATAAACGCTTTCCCCAGCGGGGTGTTGATGCTGTAAGTACAGCCGCGCAGTCGCCGCGGGCGAGGCTTCTTGGTTTCGCGCCACAAGGTCTTTTCAGATTTTTCTTTCGCTTCCACCGGTGTCGCTTTCTCCTTTTCCGCGGCCGTGGCCCTGGTTTCCAACACCACTTTCTGCCGCGAGCCGGTCACATACACGGTAATCCCTTTACAACCCAGCCGCCAGGCCATATTATACGCCAAGGCCACATCGTCCGGGGTAGCGTGCGCCGGGAAATTGACCGTCTTCGACAAACTGTTGTCAACGAAGGCCTGCATGGCAGCCTGCATGCGGACGTGCTCCTCCGCCGTGATATCCTGCGCGACCACAAAGGTGTGGCGAATATGC
>RFKO01000294.1 GCA_003694235.1 Anaerolineae bacterium | reverse complement strand
TTGTGTGATGCGCTCAGTTACATGCACAACCAGAATCCGCCGGTCTTGCATCGCGATATCAAGCCCGGCAATGTGCGTATCGCCCCGGACGGAACAATCTACCTGGTGGATTTTGGTCTGGCGAAAGTGGCTTTCTCCGGCCATCGTACCACCACGGGTGCGCGCGCGATGACGCCCGGGTATTCGCCTCCTGAGCAATACGGCGGCGCCCGCACCGATCAGCGCTCCGATATTTACTCGCTGGCCGCAACGCTGTATGCGGCGCTGGCCGGCACCATTCCCGAAGACAGTCTGGCGCGCACCATGGGGCAGGAGGAGCTGACGCCTCTGCGCCAGCACAACCCGGCTGTCTCGCGGCGCTTCGCTCGCGTGATTGAGAAGGCGCTGGAAGTGCACCCGGAGAATCGATATCAGACGGCGGAGGAGTTCAAGCAGGCATTGCTGGAGACGACCAGTGGCGAGCGGTTCAGGCGTGTGAAAGAGGGGATGAAGGCAGAGGGTGAAGTCCCCTCTGCTGTGGTGCAGCAGCGCAGTGGCAAGCCGTTGCCTGCCAGCGCGCCGTTGGATGATCAGTCACCCGCACCTCCCTCGCGCCCGAAACCCCGTCGTTGGGGATGCCTGGCGTGGTTGTTGAGCGGCGTGCTGTTGCTGATCGCTGTGGCCGGTGGAGTGTATTTGCTCTTTCCAGGGCAGGCGCGCGAGGGACTGGATGCGGTGGCCCGGTCCTTCCCTGCTTTGAGGGCCTGGTTGCCCGCTTCTGATTTTACGCCGACGGCGACTGTTGTGGTGGCTGTTGCAGAGATACCAACGCAGACGGATACCGCTCGACCAACGGCCACGGTCGCCACCCCCACGGCAACTCGGACATCAACGCAGCGGCCTTCCGCGACGGCCTCTGCCACGATGTCGCCTTCCGCCACCATGACTCCCTCAGTCACCAGCAGCTGGACTCCCGATTGGACGGCAACCGCTGCTGTTGTTCTGGCGGATACCCCTACCTCTGCCCCAACCAGCACGCCGTTTCCTTCCGAGACCCCGTTTGTATCCCCTACGCCGGTTATCACTTTCACCCCCTCGGTGACCCCGTTTGGTGGAGGGTATGGGCAGATCGCCTTTGCTTCTGACCGTTCAGGAATTCCTCAAATCTGGGTGATGAACACGGATGGTAGCGGCCTGCGCCAGTTGACCGATTTGCATCTGGGAGCCTGTCAACCTGACTGGTCACCGGATGGGATGCGTATCGTTTTTATTTCACCCTGTGAGAAAAATCAGGAGCTGTATCCCGGCGCTGGCTTGTTTGTGATGAACGCGGACGGGAGTGATGTTCAATCGCTGCCTGCTGTGGGGGCTGGCGCATTCGATCCGGATTGGTCGCCCGATGGGAAGCGTATTGTATACACGTCCCTGAAACGCGCCGAGCATCCCCAGTTGTATGTGCTGGACCTCGAGAGTGGCGAATCTACGTTGTTGTCCAACCCCGAGTATTGGGATGCGCAGGCGCGTTGGTCGCCGGATGGCTCCGTAATTGCTTTTGTAACCACGCGCAACGGCCCGTATCAGATCTGGATAATGAACCCGGATGGAAGCGAGCAGCATCGCTTCTCGGCCAGTGGCGGCTTATGGGATCAGTACCCGATCTGGTCGCCGGATGGTCAGGTGATTTACTTCACGCAACGCGAGCCGGGTGGGGTGCCGCGCTTGATGGGGGCGCGCTATCCGGATGGTGGGGCGGCGGAATTCAGCGTATATCCTTTCCCGGGGAATGTGCCTATGAAGGAGCTGAGCATTTCCCCCGATGGGTTGTGGTTCCTGTTCGAATCCTGGAAGGCAGGTGAACAGCACGATATTTACCTGTTGCAACCCGGCAAGCAGGAGATTGTGCCCATCACGGATGAGTTGGGATGGGAATTCGATGTGGCCTGGCGGCCGGCCGGTCCGTGATTCCGGGCTTGGGTGAAATTGGGGTTGCTGGTATAATCCGCGCACGTTACTTTCAAAGCCTGGCATTCGAGCCGGCAAAGGAGTTAATCGTATGAACAGTAAAACGCGCTATGTGTTGAGCATGTTTACCCTGCTGGCGGTGTTTGCGCTGACCTTGATGGCAGCGGTAGCCGCCCGCGCGGCGGAGACAAAGACCTTTCGTATCGAAAACAAGACCCGCCGCGATGTGTGGGTTGAAATTTATACCGAGGAGGCCTGGACGGTTGACGAGGGCAACAAGAACGCAAATTACATGACGCAGGACGAAGACGAGCATAAAACCTTCGAGAATGGCTTGCGGATCGTCGTTGTGCCGGCGTTCGAGAGTGTTGATATTGGCCTGGAAAAGGACAAGACCTACTGGTATCAATACCGTGTTTGTGGCAAGGGAGTGGATAACATCATCGATGCCCCGATCGTGATGAAGAAAGACATCACGCTGACGATCTACCCTTGCGATGCGCAACCCACCACGATGCAAATCAAGAATCATCTGGGGGAGACGGTCAAACTGACACTGGTTGGCTATGAAGAAAAAACCATTGACGTGCCCCCCGGTCTGTCCATTGTCAATGTCTATTCAGGTGAGACGGTTTACAAATATGATGCCTGTGGGACAGACTTCAACGGCGTGGTAGATATTGACCCTGCCGGTCGCACGCAATTCTATATGCGCTCGTGTGAGTGGCTTGCCGACCCGGCGCGTGAGTTTGGCGCCAA
>RFKO01000293.1 GCA_003694235.1 Anaerolineae bacterium | reverse complement strand
CCGCTGAGTGACATTTCCTGCGCAGCCCCCTGATCGCAGGTCTCCCGATTGAGGTCTACTTTGTTGGGGGAGACCCGCACCTGGTAACTTTGCAGGTTGCCTGATTCGGAGGGGCAATCGTTGATCCGCCCGCGCAGGAAGAAGTGATATTCGCCGAACTGGTCGGGCTGCTCGAAGCGAAAATCGAATGCGACGGCGTAATCCTGCCATTCTGCCAATCGCAGGTCGGCAGCGGCCCCATCCGGCGAAGCCGGCGAACGGATGGCATGCCGCCCATCCACATCCACCACTTTCCAGTCCTCGGGAATGAAGACCCAATCTGCCGCCGCCTTATCCTTAAACACATCCTGAAACAGGATATCACCCAGGGCGACACTGGTCACCGGCAGGGTCGGCGTCGGCGAAGGACTGGCAAAGAGCGCAGCAGAACCGGCTTCACACCACGGCAACCACGGCCACGGACAGGCTACGGATGCCCACACAATCAACACCGCCAGCAGAGCGACTGCGCCAACCAGCCACCCAGCCGCCCGCCCCCTCCTGGCCCTGCCCGCCGAATGGGACGTTTCGAGTGAGGCAGATTGATCTCCTGCCTGGCGCGCGGTGAGTTCTCGTTCCACCGCTTCCAGGGCGGCGATCATCTCGTCTGCCGATTGATATCGCTCTTCTGGTTTTTTGGCCGTCGCCTTGAGGATAATGCGCTCCAGGCTCTCCGGAATATCCGGGTTACGCTTGCGAGGCGGAGGAAGCGGCGCGCTGATATGCTGAAGCACAACGCCCATTGGCGTATCCGCCTTGAAAGGCACATCGCCGGTGAGCATCTCGTAAAGCATAATGCCCAGCGAGTAAATGTCGGCGCGATGATCAACTTTTTCGCCACGCCCCTGCTCTGGTGACATATACGCCGGGGTGCCGATCCCTACCCCCGTGCCGGTCAGTTGGGTGGAAGCCTCCACCATTCTCGCCAGGCCGAAGTCTGCAAGAATCGGCCAGCCATCTTCCGAGATCAGCACATTCGCCGGTTTGACATCACGATGGATCACCCCGCGCCGATGCGCATACGCCAGCGCACGGGCAACGGGCAACACCAGGCGCACCGCTTCGAGAGGAGCATAAACCTGCCCTGCTTTTTGTTTTAGCGTCCCTCCCTCAACATACTGCATGGCGATGTAAGTCACCCCACCTTCACTGCCAAAGTTATATATTGGCAGAATGCTGGGATGGTTCAATTGCGCGACCGCTCGCGCCTCGCGGCGAAAGCGCTGGGCAAAAGTAGGGTCCTTGGCGAAAAAGTCGGGCAATACTTTGACGGCCACGTAACGATCCAGCGCTGCTTCGTAAGCCTTGTACACTGTCGCCATCCCCCCCTGACCCAGACGTTCAACCAACTGGTATCCCCCAATCGTCCGACCCAGCAGTTGATCCTCCACATCTAACAAAGTTTCGCGGCCAGCCATTGCCTCCCCCTTCTGAATTTCCTCCAGGCCGCTCAAGAACTCTGCCGCGCTTTGCACCCTGCGCTCCGGCTGCCGTGCGAGGCAACGCGCCACCAGTTCGTCCAGTTCCGGCGGGATACCCGCCACTTTGTTACCGGGAAAGGGGTCCTCGATCTCAGCAGCAGGAGGCTCGCCGGTCAGAGCAAAATACATCACCGCGCCCAGGGCGTAGAAATCCGCCGCCGCGGTGGGCTGCCCTCCCGCACGCAGTTCAGGGGCAACATATTCTGGAGGAGCGCCCTCCATTGCCCGGACGGAAACGCGCCCTTCGGCGTCGATCACGACCGCTTCGGGACTCAAGAACCATCGCCCATGCGTTGTGCGATGCCGCTCTGCCAGTATGTCCGCCACCTGCCTGGCAGCCTCCACCACGCGATCAGGTGACCATTTCCCCTCTTCGCGCACCCATGTTGCCCATGTCTTTTGCATATTCATAAATGAATTGTACGCTAATCTTGCTCAAACAGCAATTCTGTTTCTCCCAACCGAATGCGATCGCCGTGTTTCAGACGCACCGGTTGCTCAACAACTCGATCGTTCACAAATGTCCGGTTAGCCGAGCCTAAATCCATCAGCACAAATTGCCCTTCCAGAAGGCGGATCAAGGCATGTTTCCGCGAGACCTGTGGGTCGCGCAGAATGATGTCACATTGGGCCCGCCCCAACACTTGCGTATCTCGCAGAGGATAACGTCGCCCCTGAAAGCGGCCGGTCAGCAGGGTTAAAAAAGCCTGCGCGGGCGCGCTCCCTTGCGGTTTGGGGAGATCAACCAGTGTCTCCCCAAACACATCCACTGTGGAAGATTCGGCGTCCCTAACGTATTCGCCACAAGTCTGACAATATTCCTCTCCGGGAGACAGCTCCCTCTGACAGTTCGGACAGATATTTTCGTCCATCGTCGCCTTACAATGTGTCCTTCCGTTTTTGCAAAGCCAGAATCATGCCGAACATCACCACCGATTGTACCACCAGTACGAGCCAGCGATCCTGAACGCGTCCTTCAAAAGCGCGGCTGAATTTTCCCATCAGGTTTTTCAACACATTCTCGGCCGCGCCGACCGCTTTCTGGCGATTACGCTGCCAGTCCGCCAGATCATTGCTGTAAACATCCAGGGCAGCGGAATAATCCTCAGCCTGAGTCTTGCGCTGCTCCAGATAGGCTTCCATCGCCTGTTTCTGAGAGTCCGAATAAGCGCTATACTGCTCCTGCACCGCGTCGAAGTACGCACTCATCTGCTCCGAGCGCGCATCAAAATACGCGCTCATCTGTTCGGAGCGTTGTTCGAAATACGCCTCTTGTTGGGCTGCCGAGGCATCGCGATATTTATCCAGCTCGTATAGCAAAATCGGCGTAGGCAACGGTGTAGGAGAAGGCAATGGCGTGGGCGTCGGCAAGGCAGTGGGAGTGGGCAGCCGGGTCGGAGTAGGCATGGAAGTGGGTGTAGGCAGCTCGGTAGGCTGAACCGGCCGAGAAGGCTCTGGCTGTGCCAGCGCTTGCTGGGCGACCGTATCATAAAACTCCGGCGAGAGCAGTTCAGGGATACCGGTACACTCGGTGAATAAATTCTCCCCCATGCAAGGACACTCTGGAGAATTCTTCTGCTCATTGGTCAACGCGCTTCGCTCTTCAGGCGGAAGCTTCCAGCACTGATCGCGCGCAATCACATCACCGATACCGGTAGAGACGATAAAGCCTTCGAATGTCCAGCGCGAAAACACCGCATAACTGATC
Organism: Anaerolineae bacterium; assembly: GCA_003694235.1. Classification (GTDB taxonomy): domain Bacteria; phylum Chloroflexota; class Anaerolineae; order Anaerolineales; family UBA11858; genus J130. The sequence goes on along the minus strand of RFKO01000293.1, from coordinate 7,402 downwards.
TGCTCCCCAAAGGGGATTTGATCCAGCGGTACGAACATCCCTCCGAAGAGCAACTGCGGCACCACCACGGCGATCAAGGCAATCAGCGCTGAGTTCTGATTCGGCACAGCCGCCGAAATCAACAAACCGATCAAATATCCGGTGATCACTCCCAAAACGATGGTGACAAACAATTCCGGGAACGCCTGACGGGCGGCAGGCGGCTGGCGCACCAGCAACATCGCGATGCCCAGGATCACACCGCCCTGATACAGAGCCAGGATAAAGCCGAGCCAGAACTTGGAAAAGATGTATGGGAAGACCTTCAACCCCACGGCGCGTTCGCGCTTGTAAATATCGGCCTCCTTGACGATCTCGCGCACACTGCTCATCGCCCCCACCAGCATGGCTACCACGGCGGACATAAACCACAACCCCATCACCTTCTCAATCTTGCCGTGCCTGGGGTCGTAAATATTGCTTCCCCAAATGGAATTCATCAATCCCAGCAGTGGCGCCAGCGCCAGCATCAACGCCAGGGAAATCTTATCCTGGAGCAAAATGCGTAAATTGCGCGCCGAAAGGATTTTCAACTGTTTGAAAGAAGAGATTTTCTTCCGTTGACGGGCTGAAGGGGTCACCATGCTGGGAAGACGGCTGGCCTCCGGAGATTTCGAGATAGCCGGCTCCTGCTCCCGATAAAATTCACTCTGCCGATACCGCTCCGCCCACTCTTCCGGCGTGCCCCGCTCAGCGTCCTCCAGCAGACGATAGATCTCATCGAACTCCATCGGCCGTTCCAGTTTTTCGCGCGGCGTGCGAAAGGCATCGAAATATTCCAGCGCCTCCTCCGGCGGGCCATAAAACACCAGGTAGCCTCCCGTCCCCAGAATGACCACCTTATCGCACAGCATCACATTCTTGGTGGTATGGGTGACTACCAGAACTGTACGTCCCTGATCGGCCAGCCGGCGCATAAGGGACATCATCTCTCGCTCTGTACCGGGATCCAGGCCGCTGGTCGGTTCGTCCAGAAATAGCAGGCGGGGACGAGTCAGCAATTCCACCCCGATGGACACGCGCTTCAGCTGGCCGCCCGACAGTTTCGAAATGACAACATCTTTGCGGTGCCAAAGTCCCAATTCTTTAAGCGTGCGCTCCACGACCTGATGACGCTCTTCAACCGAGGTGTCCGGTGGGAAGCGTAACTGACCGGCGTAATCCAGAGCCAACCAGGGGGTGAGTTCCATGTGCACGATATCGCGCTGCGGAACATAGCCAATATCATCACGGAACATATCGTAATGGGCGCACAGGTCCACGCCATCAACCAGTACGGTGCCATGCGTGGCTGGGCGATAGCCGTTCAACGCATCCATCAGCGTAGTCTTACCGGCACCGCTCATCCCAACTATGGCAACGAATTCATTCGCACCGATGAACAGGCTGATATCCTGCAACAGATTAATCTCTTTGCTCACCCATTTATTAAGATGCCGCGCTTCCAGCGTGTAGCCTTCTGCCGCACCGACCTGCATCCCTGCACCGGAAAAAACAAAATCATACGGCCCGATCTTGAGCACATCCCCCTCTTTCACGAATGCCTGCCCGTCAATCAGTTTGCCGTTCAAATAGACGCCATTAGCGCTGCGGGTATCGACGATCCGATAGCGTTTTCCCAACCGTTCCAACACCGCATGATAACGACTGACCGCGGGATGATCAAGCACCAGCGTGTTATCCCCAGCTCTGCCAATAGAAATTCGATCTTTCCCCTCCAGATCCAGAAACCGCGTCGCAGTGACCACCGAGGCATCGCCGCTCTCTCGCACCGCCATCAGCGCATCCAGCCGGGGAGAGGAAATCACTTGCGTCCCCATCCCTGAAAGCTGCGCTTTGGTGGAATCGTCAATATGCGCCTGCCGGGTCAGGAGGAAAGGCGTTTGGGCGATGAGAAAAATGCTGCCAGCAGACAATTCATAAGGCTCGCCGGGAGGAATGTTCTGTCCATCAACCACCACACCATTTGCGGAATGCAAATCAACCAGCCAGGCACGCTCCCCTTCCACCCGCAGTTCAGCATGATGGCGTGATGCCAGCATGGACTTGATCTGAATATCACATCCCGGCTCCCGCCCCAGCACATAGCGCCCCGCTTCCAGAGGAAAGCTCTTCCACTCTCCAGCCGGATTACTGAAACTCAGGTAGAAAGGAATGTGCGCCCCAATCCGCAAACCTGCCGCAAGCGTTTTGTTCTCCAGCAGATCCCTCTCAGGAACAAGCGAGGCAGCAGCATCAGCCTGCAAAATAATACGGTCGGTTTCAAGATGCTCGCCCGGCCGGGCATGCCGCAGAACGAGTTGATAGCCAGAAACCCGCAAAGACTGGCCAGGCTCAACGGGAATCGGGCGTCGGGGCGGAAGCGCAACGTCCCCCAGCAAAGTGCCGTTGGCCGAGCCCAAATCCATCACCCGGCAACGGCCCTGTTGGATCTCAATCTGCAAATGCCGTCGGGAAACCGCCTCGTCCACCAGCACCACAGCGCAACCTATCTCCCGACCGACCACCGTCCTCCCCTCCGGCAAGCGATAACAAATTTCTTAGCCGGAATGTGAAACCGCCAAAACCCAGACCTTTGGTTCCATAACTACATCACTCCCTCTTCGGAAACAATTGTCAGGAAGGCCTCCACAACCTGCGGATCGAGAGTCTTACCGGCTTCCTGCCGCAGGTATTCCAGCGTCTGCGCCACCGTCCAGGCCGGACGGTAGGGGCGCTCATGGGTGAGCGCGTCAAACACATCAACCACGGCGAAGATGCGCGCCGCCAGGGGGATCTGCTCCCCTTTCAACCCGCGCGGGTAACCGCTGCCATCCCAACGCTCGTGGTGAGCGTACGGAATATCCAACGCCGGATGCAGGAAAAGCACACTTTTGAGCATCTCGTAGGCGTAGAGGGGATGCTGCCGCATGATACGCCACTCCTCCTCGCTCAACGGGCCGGCTTTGTTCAAAATCGAATCCGGGATGCCGATCTTGCCGATATCGTGCAACAACGCACCGCGACGAATATGCACCATCTCCTCATCCGGTACGCCCAGACGCCGCGCCAGACGCAACGTCATCTCCACCACCCGCTGGCTATGCCCCTCGGTCTCGCGGTCGCGCAACTCCAACATGCGCGCCCAGCCCTCCAGCGTGCTGTCGTAGGCGCGCTCCAGCTCGATATTGGCGCGCTGCAACCCCTGGAACAGACGGGCGTTATCAATGGCCAGCGCAGCCTGGTCGGCGGTGGCGGCGACAAACGCCTGCGCATCCTCATCCAGAGGGGTTTCATCGGTCAGGTACAGTTCCAGCACCCCGTGAGTCTCCCCCTTGGCCACCAGTGGATAGGCCTGATAAGCCCGGCACCCCGGCGGGAGCAGGTATCCTTCTGCTCCAGGATAGAAAGCCGGAATCTGCTCCCGGCGTTCGATCTTCAGTGTCCGCTGTGAGACGATGACTTCGTCCAGCAACAGCGCACAACGGCGAGGGTCGAGGGGGTCGAAATCCTCCGGCAGATTGTGCTGCGCTTCGAGGTAGAGCTGCCGCAGCGTGCCATCCACCGCCAGGACAGCCGAGGCAGGCACGCCGATGTGCGTCGCCAGCTGGTTGAGCAGCGTGACCAGCGGCAAACCGATCTCCAGACTGGCAGCGATGGCGTGATCCACCTCGCGCAACGCCTGCAGGTGTTGCAAACGCCGCTCGGTCTGCGCGTACAGGCGGGCGCGATAAATGGCATTGCCGGCGATCTCGGCCAGCGTGCGCAACAAGCGCAAAGCCTCATCCGAAAGGCTGCGCTGCGGTGGAACGCCGACCTCCAGCACGCCAATGCGCTCGCCGGTCGCCAGGATGGGCACGGCCACACCGCCCCACCCCTGAGGAATCAACGGGCGCGCAGGTGCATAGACCTGTCTGTCGGCGTGCAAATCACGACTGACCTGCAACTCCTGCGTGAGCAAGGCGCGCCCCGCCAGTCCGCTGCCGTAAGGAAGGCGCCTGGGCAGACGAGCGAACCAGCCGCGCTCGACAATGGGGACCAGATCGCGGCTTTGCGGTTCGAGGAAGAGCACCGCGCCGGCGGACAAATCCAGGGCTTGCCCCACCTCATCCAGCAGCAGGGAGGCCATCTCCGCCTCGGTCTGTGCCTGGCGCAAGGCGGTGGAAAGGCGATGTACGGCCTCCATCTCGCGCAACCGCCGCCGGGTTTCGGTGTACAGACGGCTGTTTTCGATTGCGACACTGGCCTGGCGGGCAAAGGATGTCAGCAGTGCCAGGTCGTTCTGGTCGAACGCGTTGGCGCGATGCAGGTTATCGAGCGACATCGCGCCGATGATCTCGCCCTGACGGTCGAACAGGGGCACACAGACCGCGCTGAGCACCTGCCGCGCCTCGACCAGATCGGTATTCTCTCCATCGCGGCGCAACTGCGGGTCGGCGTTGACATCTTCGACCATCAGGCCTCGCTTTTGCTTCAACACCCGTCCCACGAAACCCCAGGTCACCGGAAAACGACGCCCCAACATCTCCATCGGGTAGCCAGAGAGAGCGCGAAATTCCATCTGGTCATCCGTCACCCGCAGGGAAAGCGAGCCTTTCTCCGCCGCCGGGATGGCCCGCAAAGCGGCATCCAGGATGCGCTGCAAGAGTTCATCCAGGTTCAGCGTGCCAAGCAGCGCCTGCAAGGCCTCGGCCATCGCGCCCATCTCCCGCGCGCGGCGGATGTTGTTCTCCAGCAGATCGGCCTGTTCGAGCGCCACCGCAGCCTGCGCCGCCAGCAGTTCCAGCAGATGGATTTCGTGTTCGTCGAATTCATGCGGCTGCTCGAAGGCCACATTGAGCACTCCAACCACGCGCTCACCGCTGATCAGCGGGAAACCGGCGATCGCGCCCCGGAATTCAGGCTCATAATCCCGGTAAAGCGGGTGATGCCGCACATCCGGGATGACCAGCCGCTCCCCGGTGCGGGCCACGGTGGCGGTCAGCCCATCCTCGCGAGGCTGCGTGTGCGGGTCAGGCAACACGCCCTCCCGTCCGGCGGCGGCGCCAAACCGAAGTTCACTGTCACGCAACAGGAAAATGTGCGTGTCGTCGGCATCGACCAGATCGCGCGCCGCGGCGACGATGCGCGGCAAGATGTCCTGCAGGGCGCGCGCCGCGGAAATCTCCAAACCCACCTCGCGCAGCCGTTCCAGCTCACCCACATGGCGGCGCGTCTCGTTCAGCAGGCGCAGATTTTCCAGCCGCGCCGCCACCCGGTCGGCCAGCAGGCGAAAGGCGGCGATCTCCGCCGGAGAGGGCCGGTGCGGTCGGGTGAAGCTCATGCTGAACGCCCCCCGCAGGCGCCCCTCGACCAGCAGGGGATACAGGAAAAACGCGGCCACATCCCTTCGCCCCATCTGGTCAACGAGGGAGGGAGGAATTTCTTCCCGTGTGGAGAAGATCACCAGCTCGCCCCGCAACAACGCCCGGCGCAGGCGACCACCAGGGTCCCGAAACACCCTGCCAACAAGATCCTCCGGCAGCCCCGCCTGAGCGATCAGCATTGGGGCGCCATCCTGCGGCGAAGGCACGAAAAACGAGCAGGATGCGCATCCGGAGATCTCACGCACACCGTTTACCAGGCGCTGTCCCACCTGTGAGATAGAGGGCAACAGATCGAGCTCGGAGGAAAGGGACAACAGCGCCTCCAGGCGCGCGCTGCGGCGGCTCTCGGCCGCGAACAGGCGCAGGTTGCGCAGCGCGCTGGCGACCGTGCCGGCCAGTGTGACCAGAAAGCGCTCGTCGGCCTCGCTGTAGGCGTCCGGCTGCGTGCTCTCGACATTCAGCACCCCCAAAACTCGATCCCCCGCCCGCAAGGGGACGCACATCTCCGAGAGAACGCCCGGCGTGGTCTCGATGAAGGCCGGTTCGGTGCGCACATCGCCGGAACGGAACGGCCGCCCACTACGCAACACCTTGCCAGCAACGCCCGCGCCCAACGGCATCCGGTAATCGGGATGGTAATATTTCTCCGGCAGACCTTTATACGCCGGATGCACCCGCAACCCCTCGCCCAGTTCATCTACCAGCAACACCCCGCAATGCTCGCTGTAGAAGCGCTCCGCCAGCAGTTCGGTGACGCGCCGCAGGAACTCGTCTTCGTCCCCGGCCTCCACACCCCATTGGGCCACCCGGTAAAGCGCCTGCGCCTGGCGCAGATTGCGCTCCAGATGGCGCTCGGCCACCTGCAGCAACTCCATCTGCTCGTTGAGCGAAGTGAGCAGGCCAACGTTCTCCAGCGCGATGGCGGTGTAGCCGGCCAGGATTTCCAGCGGCAACGCATCTTCCGGCGTATAAGCATGAGGCTGATAACTCTGCGCCGACATCATGCCAATCACCTTATCATGATGTCGGATGGGAACCGCTACAAGCGAACGAATGGCATCCGGTGAGCCAAAATGCGTTGCATCGTACGGATCTTCGTGATGAGGGTAATCCGCCTCCACAATGGCTTCCCCGCGCCGGATCACCTCGCCGCTCAACCCCTTGTTCAGCGGCATGCGAATATTCGGCGCTCGCCCCCCGCGATCGACCAGATACACGCTATAAATCTCTTTCTTCTCGTAATCGGCCAGGGCGATGACAAACGCCTCGGCGGGCATCAGACTGGCGACCACCTGATGAACCGTTTGATAAACCTGCTCGGGGTCATGGACCAGGCGCACGATCTGTTGGGCAGCCTGACCGAGTTTTTCCAACCGGTGGGCCAGACGGGTGGCCTGTTGCAGCCGGCGCGCTCGCTGCACCACACCCGCCAGATGCTCGCTCAGGCGGCGCAGTCTTTCGATCTGGTACGGCTGCAAAGCCTCCCGGACCCCCACGGCCAGCGCGCCCAGCCGTTCTCCGCGAGCCTGCAAAGGGAAGAAACGCACCTCGGCGAGACCCAGCCGCGACAGATAGGCATCCAGAAATTCGTCCAGCGCGGTGAGCACCGCCGGCGGCAAAGCCGCAGCCGCCCGATATTCTGCCGCCAGAGCCGCAATCTCTTCCCCAACAACCGCCTCGTCCGCTGCCGCCTCCATCAGACGGCGGTGCAACGGCGCCCGTTCCAATTGCAACCACAGCTCGGGCAGCGCGTGTTGCAGAAAGCGGGCGACCAGATCGCGCGCCGCTTCGTTCAACGCCGCCAGATGCACACGGGCGCGCCCCCTCGCTTCATCCAGAAGGTAAAAGGTGAGAGCAGCGAATCCGAACTCGCGCTGCAACCTCTGCCGCGCCAGCGAGAGCAGAGCGTCCAGGTCCTCGCCGCGGTCGAAGGCGCTGTTCAAGGCGCGCATCAATTCCAGATCGGCCGTTCGCTGGCGCAGGTCGCGCTCGGCCAGCACGCGGCGGGTGACATCGTG
>RFKO01000292.1 GCA_003694235.1 Anaerolineae bacterium | reverse complement strand
TTGTACGCTGCCGCCATGCGGATGCCGCGCACGACGCGTATCGGGTCGGCCTGCATGGAGGTGGGGGCGCAGGCGCGCAGGCGTCTGGCGAGCAAATCGGGCGCGCCGCCGGTCGGGTCGAGGATTTCCTGGGGGCGTTTGAGCGAGACGGCCAGGGCGTTGATGGTGAAATCGCGTTGTCCGAGGTCTGCTTCGATCGACGCGCCCCGCAGGCGGGCAAAATCCAGGTGGGCGCGTTCCCCGTTTTCCAGCCGCAGGACGATGCGCGCGATGCCGTGTTCCACATCCAGAGGGAAATACGCGCCTCCCATGCGGTCTGCCAGGCGGCGGGCGATGGTTTGAGGGTCGTCCCGCGTGACAAAATCCAGGTCGTTGGAGGCGCGTTGCAGCAGGGCATCGCGCACCGCGCCGCCTACCAGGTAGATTTCCTCCTGGGGGGGAATGTGTGTGCGGACAGTCTCCAACAGGGGCGAAAAGGCAAGTTCAACAGGCATGGGAACGTATTCTATGCGGGGGTTCTCTTTGAAGCGGGAGGCTTTGGCTGCCAGCAGCGCCTGGCGCGGCGTACCGCCGTGGGCGATAATCTTTTCGCCCAGGCGCGCCACCCAGCGCCCCGCATACGGTGAGACCTGCCCCCTGTGCGCTTTCATGAGTCACCACGCTAATCCGGCGGTTGAAACTTTTCCAGGTCTACGACACCGACGAAGGGGAGGTTGCGGTAGTATTCGTCCAGGTCCAGGCCGTAGCCAAAGACGAACTCGTCGGCGATGCGAAAGCCGCAATAATCAATCGGCACCTCCACCTCGCGGCGTTCGGCTTTGTCGAGCAGGGTGCACACTTTCAGGCTGGCCGGGCGGCGAACGGCCAGCAGTTCGAGCACATGTTTGATGGTGTGACCGCTGTCGATGATGTCTTCCACCAGCAGCACGTCGCGTCCCTGGATGTCGTCTCTCAGGTCCATCGTCAGGCGGACGTGTCCGCTGGACTGACGCGCACCCACACCGTAGGAGGAGATAGCCATGAAGTCTATGCTGTGGGGCACGTGTATCTGGCGCATCAGGTCGGTCAGGAACATCACCCCGCCGCGCAGAATGCACAGCAGATGCAGGTCTTTGCCCTGGTAATCGCGCGTGATTTCCTCGCCCAATTCCCGGATGCGGGCTTGCAGCGTTTGTTCGTCAATCAGCACTTTTTTGAGAAAATGACGGTAGTCGCGCATCGGTTTGTCCTTGCAGGAAAGCGGTCAACGGGGCACCTGGTGGTGGCGGCGGCAGCGGGCTTCGTATAACTCGGCCGCGCCGACGATGACGATGGGGTCGTCGTAGCGCGCCGGCTGCCCGTCCACCAGCCGTTGGGTGCGCGAGGCCGGTTCTCCACACACCATGCAGATGGCGTGCAGCTTGTCCACCCGCTCGGCCTGGGCCATCAGGGCGGGCATGGGGCCAAAGGGTTCGCCGCGGAAGTCCATATCCAATCCGCTGATGATCACGCGGATGCCGCGCTCGGCCATTTGTTGCACGATCTGGATGATGGCGTTGTCGAAAAACTGAGCTTCGTCAATGCCGACCACGGTGGTCGCATCGTTCAGGTGGACCAGGATTTCGGCGGCGGTCTCCACCGGCTGGGCTTCAAAGGTCATGCCGTTATGGCTGGCGACTTCGCTGCGGGCGTAACGTACGTCGATAGCGGGTTTGAACACCTGTACCTGCTGGCGGGCGATCACCGCCCGGCGCAGGCGGCGGATTAGCTCTTCGGTTTTACCGCAGAACATCGAGCCGGTGATCACTTCGACATATCCGTGTTGATGGCGCATGTCTCCTCTCTCAGTGAGATGAAAAGAAAACGGGCAGAAATCTGCCCGTAAGTGTACAACAAAAGTCTGTAGACGCGCAAGCGTTCTCAGACGGAGATTTGCTCCGCCGCTTCGGGGAGCGAATAGCCCAGGCGTCGCAGAGCCTTTTTGAGATCGGCCAGCGATTTGCGCCCGAAGCCTTTGATCTCCAGCAGGGCCGCTTCGCCGGTTTCCAGGCGTTCCAGAATCTGCCCCACCTCGGTGATGCCGGCCTCGGCCAGGGCGCTCTCCACGCGGCTGCCCAACTCCAGGTCGGCGATTGGGCGGGTGGGGGAGACGCGCTCTTCGGCGCGCTTTTTCTGTTCTGCCAGATACTCCTCGCGCGCCTGGAGTTTCTTCATGAAGCGATCCACCTGACCTTCGGTGTCCACAATGCGCTGTTCGCCGGTGTAGAAAGGATGGCACTTGGAGCAGATGTCGGTGCGGATCTCCGGCAATGTGGAGCCGGTCGTCCAGGTGTTGCCGCAGGCGCAGATAACTTTGGCCTCCGGGTAGTAGGTGGGATGGATATCTTTCTTCATACCGCTGTCCTCATTCGGCCGGCACCACGCTGACGCGTTTGCGCCCGCCGCGTATGGTTTCGAATTTCACGTAGCCATCCGCCGTGGCAAAGATGGTGTAGTCTTTCCCCAGCCCGACGTTGCGGCCGGGTTTGATCTTGGTGCCGCGTTGGCGGACGATGATGTTTCCGCAGCGCACGAACTCGCCGCCGAATTTCTTCACGCCCAGGCGTTTGGATTTGCTATCACGACCGTTGCGGGATGACCCGCCACCTTTTTTGTGAGCCATGGTTCCACTCCCTACTTCTTCACAATCTCGTCAATCCGCACGCGCGTGTACTGCTGCCGGTGGCCGCGGGTTCGGCGATACCGTTTGCGTGGGATGTACTTGAAGACCAGCACTTTTTTGGCTTTGAAGTGTTCTTCGACCGTGCCTTTGACGCGGGCTCCGGCTACGGTGGGGGTGCCGACCAGCACCTCGCCATCCGTTGAGATCAGCAGCACGCGGTCAAACTCCACACTGGCGCCCTCCTCGACCGGCATGCGGTCGATTTCCACCGTGGCGCCCGGTACGGCTTTGTACTGCTTGCCGCCGTTTTCGAAAATTGCATATTCCATAAGTTGCCTCCAACCTTCACTTCACGCCGCACACCCCGCGGAGGAAATCGCCGGGCTGCGGGGAAGCCTGGGGGTAAAATTGAACTGGACGGATTCAAACATGTACCCCAGGGCCTCTGCCCCTGGGGCGAGGCGAATTATACCCCTGGAGCGGAAATTCTGTCAACGGGCGAAAGAGGAAGTTTGTTTACCAGAGAAATGACAGGGGACACTGGTCAACCACGGGGTGATACCAGTATATTAAGGTAGCTATTCCCCGAATACTCGATATTTAAGGAGGCTAC
>RFKO01000046.1 GCA_003694235.1 Anaerolineae bacterium | reverse complement strand
CCGGTGCAGATCGAGTTTGATGCTGCCGCGCTCCACAGTAGGCAGGGCGGTGGGGTGGGTGTAGAACTCGGTGCGGGCGGTGATGAAATCCAGCGTGGCAGGCAGGTCGGCGGGGTTGTGCTCCTGGAGCCAGCTCTGCATTTCCTCGCTTGGCGGTGAGGTGTTGGGGTTGCCCGGCAGCGGCAACAGCCATTTGGCCGTGCCGAAGCGGCGGTGGGTGGTGACGCGTCCCCCAAAGCGTTTGCCCACGGCCTGCGCCAGCGCGATGGCGTCGCCCTCCACCACCAGGTCGAAATCCAGGCTGGGGTAGTTCAGCAGCAGGTCGCGCACAAAGCCGCCCACGATGTAGAGCGCCAGGTTTTGCTCTTCGGCGAGGCGCGCGATCTGGCGGATCAGCTCCAGGCGGGCCGGCGGCAGGGCCTCTTCCAGGCGCGCCGCCAGGTTGTGCGGACGGGCGCGCTTGGTGGGTGGGTTGAGTGTTTTGATCAGGTCGGTGCGCGTGACGATGCCCACAATGCGGTGGCTGCCGCGTTCTACCACCGGTATCTGCCCCCAACCGGTCTCGGCCATCAGGCGGTGCAGGTGCTCGACAGAGTGATCGGGATGGACGTGCACCTCTCCGGCCTGCATCAGACTGGCGGCGGTCAGGTTGAGTTTGTGCGCCAGCGCGCGGTCAACCGCCCGACGGGTGAGCAGTCCGACGATGGCGTCGTTTTCCACCACCGGATAGCCTTCGTAGCCGTAGCGTTGCATCAGCAAGGCGGCTTTTTCGACCGGCGTGTCGGGGGAGAGTACCTGCGGGGCGCGCGACATGATGTCGGCCACCGTCAGCGGGGGACGGACGTGCTGGGGCAGGAGATCGAGCAGTTCCCGGCGCACCTCCTCCGGGGAACGGTCTTTGATCAGCGCCGCCGCGGCGCGGCTGTGCCCCCCGCCGCCGAAGTGCGCCGCGATCTGACCCACATCTATGCTGTCGCTGGTGGAACGGCAGATCATCTGTGTTCCGCCGCGGGTGCTCAGCAGCAGGAAGAGCGCCTCCGGGTCGAGCAGGTCGCGCAGTTTGTGGGCGATGGAAGAGAGTTCCTCATCTATTTCGGTGGCGTCGCCCAATGCCAGGATGATGGCGTGATCGTGGATGGTGAGGTGCTCAGCCTGCTGGCGCAACGTGTCGTATAGCGCTTGTTGTGCCAGCGAGAGCGGCTGGTTGAGGTAGTCGTTTACCAGCGTCAGATTGGCGCCTTCCTCCAGCAGATAAGCTGCGGCGCGGATGTCGCGCGGCGTGGTGCGTGAGTACGTCAGCGAGCCGGTGTCTTCGTAGATGCCCAGCAGCAACAGGCCAGCCTGCACCGCTGTCAGGCGGATGCCTTGCTCGCGAATGGCCTCCACCAGCAGCGTGGTGTTGGCGCCGGTGTTGTCGGTGGTGACTTCCCACGTATCCGGCAGGTCGTCGCGTCGCTGATGGTGGTCGAGCACGCGTACGCGCGTGCCTTTGTGTGCCCCTTTCACGCTGATCAGCGATTGCGTGTCCACCAGATAGATCAGGTCGATCTTCTCGTTGGGCAGGTCCTTCGGGTCGACGAAAGGCAGGTCGGCGCCGTAGATGTTGAGGAAGGCGCGCACGTTGCGGTTGGGACGGCGCGGCAACACGGGTAGCGCCTCCGGGTCGAGCAGGTGCGCGCCCAGCAGGGAGGCCAGGGCGTCGAAATCGGTCTGTTCGTGAGTCAAGATGATGCGCATTAAGCCAAATTGTACTTTATTTCCCCTTCTCTGAAGAGCCACTTTGATCTTCTGGGCGCACTAAGCGGATTCACCGCGGAGAGCGCAGAGTGCGTAGAGAAAAGAAATTGGAGATACACACAAAATGCACAGATGTTGCGACAGAATTTCAAGTATTTGAGTGTTCCCGGTCTTTCCCTGCGCGCGTGGCGGGAATTCTTGTGCTAGAATGAAGGATGTGGATTGGGCGACCTCAGGCCCTTGTTGCCTGGGGAATGGTGTTGGGGAGGATGCGATGGATATCAGACGGTTTCTCGGCGGCGTGATGGTGGGGGTCTTGATGTGTTTGATGGCTGGGGGGGATGTCACACCGGTGGCGGCACAGCAGCAACCTCCACAGCCGGACGATGTGATCCAGATCGTGCTGGTGTTGGATATCTCCGATAGCATGAAACATCCCTTGCTGTCGGAGGATTTGCCCGAGGAGATTTCTACGCTCTCCGAGCAAATTTCGGCTATCGAGAATGACCCGGCCCTGCAGACGCTGAATCAGGCGATTGAGGCAGCCTTGAACGACCCTGCTGTTCTGATGGCCCAGGCGGCCTGGCAGACGGCAGCCGCAGAGCTGGATTCCTGGTTGAGCGAGAACGGTTACGCCGATGGTGTGGAGGCTGTTCGCGCCACGGTGGGCGAGAAGCTCGCCGAAATGGGATGTCAGGTCAGCCCTCAGTACACCTTGCAGATGGCCGTGGCCGGCCAGCTGGATGAGCTGGATTACTGGATTGACCAGGCCTGCGCCGGCGCGGGGATCGGATTCGAGGGCAAACAGGCTTTGCGCGATCTTATTCCTTATCTGGGGGAAGCCGGTTACATCCCGCTGCGGCAGGCGTATGTGGATACCCTGGTCGCCCGCAACAATGAGCTGGAGGCGTTGGATTACTTCAACCTGTTGCAGCAGCGCGATCAGTTCTATGCCGACAGCGGCTATCACCAATTGCAGGCGGAGTACGACGCCAAACTGGATGAACTGGGCATACCGCGCAAGATCGATCTGGCCCGACAGGCGGCGCGGACGCTGATTGATCTTGCCCGCCTGGATGAAAACGCGGGAAGGCGTACTTCAGTCTTCGCCCTGGTGGTGTTCTCCACCGAGTCGGCCTTGTTGCAGCCGCTTACCGCTGACCTGGAGGCTGTGGAGGGCCGAATTTTGAAACTTGAGCCACAGTATCAGACCAATATTTACGCCGCTCTCGACGACGCCCTTCAGGAGTTGGAGCAGCACCGCGACCCTCAGCACCCCAGCCTGGTGATCCTGCTTTCGGATGGGCACACCAACGTCGGCCCTGGCCCGGATGAGATTCTCGCCGATATGCCTCCTCGCGCCCGCGAAATCGAGGCGCGCATCTGCACTGTGGGCATTGGTCAGACAGAAGCGCACGTTGACCGTCAGTTGCTTCGCAGCCTGGCAGAGGAGACCGGCGGGCAGTACCTGTTTGCGCGCAAGGGAGAAGAACTGGTCAATTTCTTTGTCGCCTGCCGGCAGGGGGTGGTGGGCGAGGTGACGCAGCTGGCCGGTTACATCGCCTCTGGTGAGAGCCGCACGCTGGACGCCATTGCGCTGCCTGATCAGGTTTGCGAGTTCAGCCTGGCGTTGAATTACCTGAACGGCGACCCCGCACTGACGATTAACGACCCGCAGGGACGCAATGTGAGCAGCGGGTATGATGGCTTCCTGCTGCAGGAGGGAACGGGGTTGAAGCTGTACACGTTGTTGAAACCCGCAGCAGGAGACTGGCAGATCACGGTGTTGGGCGGCGATCAGGGGGAGGGCGAGATTTTCTACAACATTGTGGTGACCTCTTCGCTCTGTGAGCAGACGCCCACACCGGTTGTCACGCCCACGCCGTATTTCACCCGCACGCCGTTGCCGCCGCCAGGCCTGGTGGAGCAAACTGCGCCGGTGCTGCCTGTTGTCGTGCTCGTCCTGCTGGTGATGGGCGGTTTTCTGGTTGTTGCGTTGCTGCGCCGCCGCGGATGACTGCCCGGCCGCCCTCTCGTTCGCCGACCGCCGTTGCTATGGTAGAATCCCGCTCCAACGAGTGTGATACCCAGCGGAACGAGAGAAACGAAAAGGAGCAACTCATGCAGTCTCAGCAATGTCAGTGTGTGTATTGTCAACGCAGCGATGAGGAAGTGCCCCTGGTAGCGCTGCGCGTGCGCGGCGAGCAGGCCTGGATTTGCCCTGAGCACCTGCCGATTTTGATCCACAAACCCCACTTGCTGGCAGGGAAGTTGCCTGGAGCAGAGAACGTCGCTTCGGCTTGATTGGGGTATGAACGACGAAGCGTTGCGCCAGCGACTGGAGGAACTGCGCCGCGAGATTCGGGAGCACAATTACCGTTACTATGTGCTCAATCAGCCGATCATCAGCGACGCCGAGTACGACCGTCTGATGGCGGAGTTGCGCGCCATCGAGGCAGAGCATCCGGAGTGGATCACCCCGGACTCGCCCACCCAGCGCGCCGGCGCGCCGCCGGCAGAGAAGTTTGAGAAAGTCCCCCACCCGGCCTCGATCCTCTCCCTGGCCAACGCTTTCAGTCCCGACGACCTGCGCGCCTGGCTGGAGCGCATCGCCAGGGTGGATGAACGCGTGCTGCAAGCGGATTTCGTCGTCGAACCCAAGCTGGATGGCCTCACGGTG
Source organism: Anaerolineae bacterium (assembly GCA_003694235.1). Lineage (GTDB taxonomy): Bacteria > Chloroflexota > Anaerolineae > Anaerolineales > UBA11858 > J130. The sequence continues at coordinate 6,517 of RFKO01000046.1, read as the reverse complement.
GTGTTGCACTATCGCGATGGCGTCTTTGTGCGTGGCGCCACACGCGGCGATGGGGAAGTGGGGGAGGACGTCACCGCCAATCTGCGCACGATCAAGGCCTTGCCGTTGCGATTGCCGGTGACGGGGGCTGATGCCGCAGATGCGGCGGGCGGCAGCGTTCAGCCTCCTGCTTACCTGGTCGTGCGCGGCGAAGTCTTCATCCGCCTGCCGGATTTCGAACGCCTGAACGCTGAACTGGAGGCCGCCGGCGAGAAGACCTATGTCAACCCGCGCAACACGGCGGCCGGCGCGTTGCGCAACCTCGACCCTGCCGTAACCGCCGCTCGTCCCCTCACCCTGCTCGTTTACCAGATCGTCGCCTGGCAAACCGCCCCCCTCAATGCAACCAATGCAACCAATGCAACCAATGCAACCAATGCAACTAATGCAACCAATGCAACCAATGTAACCAATGCAACCAACCTCCCAAAAACCCAAACCGAAACCCTCGCCTGCCTGCGCTCCCTCGGCTTCCCTGTGCCGGAGAGCGTGTATTGCGCCGATATTGAGGAGGTCATTGCTGCCTGCAAACGCTGGGAGCAGCGCCGCACCGACCTGGATTACGAAATAGACGGTGCGGTGGTCAAAATCAATGATCTGCAACTGGCCGCCGACCTGGGCGTGGTGGGCAAAGACCCGCGCGGGGCGATTGCCTACAAATTCCCGGCGCAAGAGGTGACCACACGATTGTTGGAAATCCGCGTCAATGTGGGGCGCACCGGCGTGCTCACGCCTTATGCGGTGCTTGAACCGGTGGAGATCGGGGGGGTGACCGTCCGGCAGGCCACGCTGCACAACTTCGATTACATCGCCGAGAAAGATATTCGCGTGGGCGACCGCGTGCGGGTCAAGCGGGCCGGCGATGTGATCCCTTACGTGATCGGGCCGGTAGAAGCGGCGCGCGACGGCGACGAGTGGCCGTACATTCCCCCGGAGACCTGTCCGGCCTGCGACCAGCCGGTTGAGCACGTGGAGGGAGAGGTGGCCTGGTATTGCGTCAACGCGGCCTGCCCGGCCCAGCTGGTGCGCAATCTGGAACACTTTGTCTCCCGCGGGGCGATGGACATCGTCGGGCTGGGGATAAAAATTGTGGAGCAGCTGGTGGCCGAGGGGTTGGTGGAGGATGTGGCCGACCTGTACACTCTCAGGCGGGAAGACTTACTGGCCCTCGAGGGGTTTGCCGATAAAAAGGCGGATAATCTGCTCGCGGCCATCGCGGCCTCGAAAAACCAACCCCTCAGCCGGTTGCTGACCGCCCTGGGGATTCGCGGCGTGGGCGAGGTGGTGGCTGCCGATCTGGCCTCCCGTTATGCCGACCTGGATGCCCTGGCCGCCGCCTCCCTGGAGGAATTGCAGGCCATCGAGGGGATTGGCCCCAACATCGCCCAGGCGATTGTGGACTGGTTTGCCCGGCCGGCCAATCGCCGTCTGTTGGAGAAATTGCGCGCCGCCGGTGTGTGGCCCAGGCAGCGGGTGCGCGAGACGCGGCAAGGATCGTTGAGTGGCAAAACCTTCGTGATAACTGGCACGTTGCCCGGCTTTTCTCGCCAGCAGGCCAAAGCCTTCATCGAGGAGCATGGCGGCAGGGTGACCGGTTCGGTGAGCAAGAAAACGGATTACTTGCTCGCGGGTGAGAACCCCGGCTCGAAGCTCGAAAAAGCGCGGCAATTCGGCGTGCCGGTGATTGATGAGCACACCTTGCGGCGCATGGCAGCCGGGGAAAGCTGAGTTAATTGACAACTCCCTCACCTTGGGCTACACTACTTTCGTTCTGTCATCCTTTTGCACTTATCAGGAGTAGCCATGGATGTGAAAACTGCCAATGATGCTGTCGCGCGGCGAATTGCCGCCATGGTCGAACGCATAGAGGGGATGCAGCGCCGCAACGAATATTTCTACAATCTGCCGGTCACCGAACTGCGGGGTGGTTCCAAAGTGGTGGTCAACGGTCGCGAGATGGGGATGTACGCCTCTTACAGTTATCTGGGCCTGGTAGGTCATCCGCGCATCAACAAAGCTGCGCAGGAGGCCATCGACCGCTACGGCACCGGCACGCACGGCGTGCGTACACTGGCCGGTACGCTCGCCATCCACAAGGAGCTGGAAGAAACCATCGCCGACTTCAAGCGCGCCGAGGCGGCGATCACCTACACCTCCGGCTATGTCACCAATCTGACGGTTGTCTCCACGCTGGTGGGGCGCGGTGATTACGTCTTCTCGGACAAACTGAACCATGCCAGCATTGTGGATGGCTGCCTGATGTCGGGCGCCAAGTTCCGCCGCTTCCGGCACAATGACATGGACGCTCTCGAGCGTATGCTGGCCGATACGCCGGCGGACGCGGCCAAGCTGGTGGTCGCTGATGCGGTGTTTAGCATGGATGGCGACATCATTGACCTGCCGCGCATGGCCGCCCTGTGCAAGAAGTACAACGCCTGGCTGATGCTGGACGAAGCGCATTCGGTCGGCGTGTTGGGGAAGACCGGCCGCGGCATCGAGGAGCATTTCGATATGTGGGGCGCGGTGGATATCAAAATGGGCACGCTGAGCAAGACCATCCCTTCAGTGGGTGGTTATGTGGCCGGGGATAAAGCGCTGATCAAGTTCCTGCGCCACGCCAGCCGTGCTTACATCTTCTCCGCAGCTCTGCCGCCGGCGCAGGCCGCCGCGGCGAATGAAGCGTTCAAGGTGATTCTGGATGAGCCCTGGCGCATCGAGAAATTGAACGCCAACGCCCGTCAGTTCATCGATGGCTTGAAGGCGCGCGGGTTCGACACCATGCAGACCGAGACCGCCATTGTGCCGGTGCTCTGTGGTGACGACGAGACCGCCTTTGCCCTGACGCGTTACGCCCATGAAAAAGGGTTGTTTGTGCTGCCGGTGGTCTCGCCGGCCGTTCCGGTGGGGCTGGCGAGGCTGAGAGCCACTGTGCTGGCTTCGCACGAGCCGGATGATATCGAATACGCGATGGATGTGATTGCCGAGGCGGGGCGGCAGGTCGGCCTGATTGATTGAGCAAGGCCGATGCGGACAGGGTGTGCTTCGGGGCACACCCTGTTTTGCAGGTGCAACATGTCTCTGGATTTCCTGACGGTGGCTTCTCTGGTCAGCATCGTATTGCATCTTGTGATGCTGGTGTTGGCCTTTGTGCGGCGTGGCTGGCACAGCCGCATGGCGCGCCTGTGGGCGGTGTTGATGCTGGTCAACCTCGCTCGCGTGGGGGGCGGCATGATGTTAAGGGGCCCCTGGCAGGGACGCTTTATCGAGCCGTTTGCGGTTAACTGGGAGGAGTATGGCCTCTTTGCCGCCGCGCTGTTGCTCTTGTGGCTGGCGGCATTGCAGTATCACATGCTGCCCAATCAACGCCAGATGTTGCTGTTCGGGGCGGTTTTGTGGCCGGCAGGGTTGCTGGCGAATTTCCTCCCTGGCGCCTCCGCGGGGTGGATCCCCCTCGGCCGCCGGTTGTTCGACCTGAGGGCGGTGATCTTCTGGTTCAACCTGGGTGGCTGGGTGGTTTTCAATGTGATGACCGCGCAGTTGTTGTTGCGCAATTATCGACAGGCGCGGTTTCCCACGCTGCGCTATCGCATCTTCTTGTGGTTGTATGGTTTTGGCATTGTTTTCCTCGGCGGCCTGTTGCGTGTACTGGTGCCCGGCGCGTGGTATGGATTGCTGGTGGAAGCGCTGGGCATGACGCTGGTGTTTCTGGCCGTGGCCTGGCCGCGCCTGCCGCAGATGGGACGTCTGGTGCGCAATGTGCTCAACGAGGGCATCTGGCTGGGAATGCAACTGGTAGCCTATGCCGGTGTGTATCTGCTGATCGTCTCTCTGCTCGGTGAATATCGCTATCTGGCCGCGGCGATCATGGCGCTTGCTGTGATGCTGGTGCTCAATCCCGTAATGCGTACCGTCCAGGGGCGCGTGGAGCGCTGGTTGTTCGGCGAGGAGCAGGATGTCACCGAGATTGTGCGCCAGTTCGGGCAGAGTGTGAGCAATGTGTTGGACGTGGATTTGCTCTCCAAAGTGCTGGTGGAGCTGACCGCGCAGGTCTTCGACGCCAGCCGCGCCCTGATCTTTCTGGTGGAGCTGGAGGTCAGCCCGGAGGGGGAGCGTACGTATCACATTCGCCCTGGAGGGCGCGAGCGCAACGCGGCATATGTAGGCCGTCTGCCGGTGGATAGTCCGCTTGCCAGCGTGTGGGCGCGTGAACGGCGCGCTGTGATCGCAGCCGAACTGGAAATGCTGCCGCGTTACTATGGTGTTCGTGAGAGCACGCGCGCGTGGATCAGCCGGTTGGGGATGGATGTGTTCATCCCGGTACACGCTCGGGATGAGTGGATTGGGCTGATTGCTTTGGGGCCGAAACGCTCCGGTGCCTCTTACTACGCCGAAGATATTGATTTGCTGCACATGCTGGCCGATCAGACCGCCGTGGTGCTGCAAAACGCCCGGCTGGTGGAAAGCCTGCTGCGCATCAACAGTGAGTTCCGTAACGCCTATGCCGCCATGGAAGAGGCGCACGAGCGCCTGACGCGCATTGATCGAACCAAGTCGGACTTTATCAGCGTGACTTCACACGAGCTGAGAACCCCGCTCACCGTGCTCAGCGGCTATGTGCAGATGCTCCAGGATGAACCCGAGTTGCAACGGCGAGAGGAATTTCGCCGCCTCATCCAGGGAATTGCCGAGGGGGCGGAGCGGCTGCACGAAATCGTGGAGAGCATGCTGGATGTGACGGCGATTGATTTGCGCGAATTTCAGGTCACCAGGCAGATCATCAAGCTGGAGGATGTTTTGCGCCGGGTGTGTCGCTATCACGCGCCTGTGTTTCGGGAGCGGAAGCAGCAACTGGAATTCGATCCGGTCATCGCGGAACTGCTGCCTGTGCTGGGCGATCCCGAGGCGTTGCGTAAGGCGTTTTACCAGCTGGTCAACAACGCCGTGAAGTACACCCCCGATGGCGGTACGATCACCATCACCGGACGGGAAATTCCGGCCGGGGATGCGGCTTTTCCTCAAGGGGGCGTGGAGATTCTGGTGCGCGATACCGGCATCGGGATTGATCCCCGTTACCACGAGTTGATCTTCGAGAAGTTTTACCAGATCGGCGATGTGGAGCTGCACTCCTCCGGCAAGACGAAATTCAAGGGAGGCGGACCTGGCCTGGGATTGGCCATCGTGCGCGGCGTTGTCGAGGCGCATGGCGGCAAAGTGTGGGTTGAAAGCCCCGGCCACGACGAAGAGACCCTGCCGGGAAGCACCTTCCATGTCGTCCTCCCGCGCAGCGAATAATCCCTCACGCCTCACTCTTCACTGCTCACTGTTCACTGTTCACTCCTCACTCTCCCCTCTTTCTTCTTCACATATATCCGCTTCTTCACCCGCGCCACCAGTTTGTTTTTTTCGTCCAGGATGTCCACCGTGAACTCTGGATAGTGGGCCTGCCCATCCTGACAGGCGGAGCGGATGGCTTCTACCTGTTCGTCGTCCAGCGTGAAGCGGGCGTGCACCGTCCCTCTGCCCGGCCGCACAAATTCGATGTGCGCCGCTCTGTCCCACACGATGTACTCCGGCCCGAGGTTGTGAATCAACATCAGCATGTAGAACGGGTCGGTCATGGCGCACAAACTGCCGCCAAAGTGCGTGCCCACGTAGTTGCGGTTGTACCAGCGCAGCGGCATTTCGACCAGGATTTCGCGGTAATCCGGACGGATGTGCCGCACGCGGATACCTGCGCCGCGGAATGGCGGCCAGATGTTCATCAGGAAGCGGAGTGTGCTTGCTTTCATGGTTCGGTGGCTACGATTTCTACACGATCTCCTGTGACAATTTTGCCTGCTCGAAGCACGCGGGCATAAAAGCGCGACCAGCCGGGGTGTTTGTTTGGGGACACCCGGCTGTAGTCGCCATCGAGAAAGTATGGCCTCAGGTTGGTGCATGGCGTGGTGGGGCGGGTGATTTCAAGTTCGACCTCCTCCCCCAACCGCAGCCGCATCCCCGGTGACAGTTGTGACCAATCCAGGCCTGAGAGCGTGATATTTTCGCCCATCGCGCCGGGGAAAACCGGATGGCCTTCCTGTTGCAGCGCCAGGATGCGTTCCAACGAATACAGGCATACCGCCCGCTCCGGCCCGCCGTGGACATCCAGGTGACGTTGCTTATCCCCTACGATGCCGTTTGTGGTGACGTGCGCCTGCGCCAGGGGGGCGGCGAGTTTGGGCACCCCGCCCGAAGAGATGTTGATTTGAAAAATGTGCGCCATGATCTACCTCAACCTGAGTTTCGGATATTGAAATCGCTCTAACAACCTAATTGGGGAAGCACGCCGTGGGCCAACGCCTCCAGCCCGTCCAGGTCGTCCAGGTTGAGCCATTGCAGCATCACGCGTTGCAGGCCTGCTTCTGCCAGCTCTCCCAATTGATCCACGATTTCGTTCGCCGTGCCGACCACCAGCCCGCGGGCGTGCAGTTCTTTGGGG
>RFKO01000291.1 GCA_003694235.1 Anaerolineae bacterium | reverse complement strand
CTGGCGCAGCTGGCGCTCAAAATCATGGGCGTGACCACCGCCGCGCAACTGGCCGAGATTATCGTCTCGGTAGGACTGGCGCAAAACCTGGCCGCCCTGCGCGCCCTGGCAACCGAAGGCATTCAACGCGGCCACATGACCCTGCACGCCCGGCAGGTAGCCATCGCCGCCGGGGCGCAGGGCGAAAACATCACCCGTCTGGCGCAACAATTGGTCGCCGAAAACACCGTGCGCATCGACCGCGCCCGCGAAATCCTGAAGGAATGGGAGCAAAACTCATGAGTGAAACGCATGCAAAACCCCGCTTACTGACCCCCAGCCGACCGGTGGGCATCGTAGGCTATGGAGCTTACGTGCCGCGCTACCGTCTGCCGGCGCAGGAAATCTCACGCGTCTGGACCGGTGGAATGGGCGGAACACCGATACAGGAAAAATCCGTCCCCGGCCCGGATGAAGATACCGCCACCATGTCCATCGAGGCGGCGCGCAACGCCCTGGCGCGCGCCGGGGATGTGGACCCGGCGGAGATTCGCGCCGTCTGGGTTGGCTCGGAATCGCACCCCTACGCCGTCAAGCCCACTTCCACCATCGTGGCCGAGGCGCTGGGGATCGTGCCTTACACGCAGGCTGGCGATTGGGAATTCGCCTGCAAGGCCGGCACCGAAGCGATGGTGGCCGCCATGGGCTTCGTCGGCTCCGGCATGGCCGATTACGCCCTGGCAATCGGCATGGACACCGCTCAGGGGCGCCCAGGCGACGCGCTCGAATACACCGCAGCCGCAGGCGGCGCCGCCTACCTGATCGGGCCGGCGGAAGAGGCGCTGGCCGTGATCGAGGGCAGCCTCTCTTATGTCACCGATACCCCCGATTTCTGGCGGCGCGCCTACCAGAAATACCCGGAACACGGCCAGCGCTTCACCGGTGAACCGGCTTATTTCAAACACATCACCTCGGCCGCACGGGCCTTCTTCGAGGTGACCGGCACCGGGCCGCAGGATTACCGCTTCGCCGTGTTCCACCAACCGAACACCAAGTTCCCCACACGCGTGGCCACCAGCCTGGGCTTCAGCCGCGAGCAATTTGAAACCGGCTTGCTGGTGCCAAGGATCGGGAACACATACTCCGGCGCGGCTATCATCGGCCTGAGCGCCATCCTGGATGTGGCCGAACCGGGGGACCGCATCCTGATGGTCTCCTTTGGCTCCGGCGCCGGCTCGGATGCCTTTGGCCTGCGCGTCACCGAACGCCTGCCAGCGCGCCGTCAACGCGCCCCGTTCACACAAGAGTACATCGCCCGGCGCACAGAGATTGACTATGCTACCTATGCCCGCTGGCGGGGCAAGCTGGTCTTGAAATAGGAGTGGAAATCATGGACATCATCATTGCAGGAATTGGACAGACACCGGTAGGAGAACACTGGGAGCTTTCGCTGCGCGAAATCGCCTTCCATGCCATGCAGGAGGCCATGCGCGAAGCCGGCGAGTTGAAACCGCAGGCGCTTTACGTGAGCAACGTACTGGCCGCGCAGCTTTCTGGCCAGGCGCATCTGGGCACGTTGCTGGCCGATTTCGCCGGCCTGCGCGGCGTGGAAGCCTGCACCATTGAAGCCGGAGGCGCCTCCGGCGGCGCGGCGCTGCGAGCCGCTTTGCAAGCCATTCAGGCCGGCCATGTGGATACCGCGCTGGTGGTGGGCGTGGAAAAGCTGACCGATAAAATCGGCCCGGCGGTCGAAAACGCGCTGGCCACCACGCTGGATGCGGACTACGAAGCCGTACACGGCCTTACGCCCACCGCGCAGGCTGCCTTGCTGATGCAGCGCTACTTCCACGAATTCTCGCCGCCGGAATACGCCCTCGGCGGCTTCCCTCTGATCGCCCACGCCCACGGAGCAGGCAACCCCAACGCCATGTTCCGCAAGGCGATCAAAGAGTCTCTCTACCAGCGCGCCGGGATGGTCAGCGCGCCGCTCAATATGTTCGACGCCGCGCCCGATGCCGACGGCGCGGCGGCCGTGCTGCTGGCACGCGCCGACCTGCTGCCTCCCGACCTGCCAAAGCCGCCGGTGCGGGTCGTCGGCTCCGGCGCCGCCACCGATACGCTGGCCGTGCACGATCGCCCCGACCCGCTGGCGTTTCGCGCCGCGCGGCTCTCCATTGAGCGCGCTTTGCATCAGGCCGGCATCACGCGCCAGCAGGTGGATTTCTTCGAGCCTTTCGACGCCTTCTCCATCTACGCGGCGCTCTCCCTCGAGGCAGCCGGCTTCGCCGACCGCGGCCAGGGATGGCAATGGGCACAGGAAGAAAAAATCGGCCTGCGAGGCGAGCTGCCCATGATGACCATGGGTGGGCTGAAGGCGCGCGGCAACCCGTGGGGCGCCACCGGCGTATATCAGGTGGTCGAAGCGGTGCTGCAACTGCGCGGCGAGGCGGGAGAAAATCAAATTCCCAACGCCCGCGTGGGCATGGTGCAATGCCTGGGTGGGCCGGCCTCCACCGCCATCACACACATCCTGGCCCGCGACTGAAAATGGATAGTTTCTGATAGTTTTCCCGCATAAACTAAGGCAAGGTGCAGCCCAAACGGGCGAAATACTTGCACAAGAAGGAGAAACAGGTCATGGAAATTTCCCGTCACTGGCGACTGAAGAAACAGCGCTACGCGCTGATCGGCGAGGTGTGCCCGCACTGCGAGGCCAAAATCTTCCCTCCGCGGGATGTCTGCCCGGAGTGCGGCGATGAAGCCAAAACCGAGTTCGCCTTCAGTGGGCGCGGTAAAGTGTACTCCTACACCACAGTGCAAAACGCCCCGCAAGGCTACGCCGACGCCGCTCCCTATACCGTGGCGCTGGTGCAGCTGGATGAAGGCCCGATGGTCACCGCTCAGCTGACCGATCTAGGCAGCCAGAAGGTGGAAATTGGCATGCCGGTCGAGATGGTCACCCGCCGCCTGCGCTCTGAGGGCGACCAGGAACGCGGCATGTTGGTGTACAGTTACAAATTCCGCCCGGCAGAGTTTCAACGGCTGGCCGTCGCGGCCGACTGACAACCCAACCATGAAATCGAGCCCGCGCCGAGTGCGCGGGCTTTTTTGATTCTCGTCTGCACATCTGCTATAATTTCACTGGCGTATCACCAGGGCACCTGTGCAGAACACTTCCCCGCCATAAGGAGAGAAACCAGTATGGCCATCGATCCCAGTGTCATTAACGAATATCGCGAAGTTCTGGGTGAGGAGTTCGCCCCCTTCTTCACCGACCTGATCGAAACCTTTTTCACCTCCGGGCCGGAGTTCATCGAGACCATGAAAGAGGCGCTGAATGCCAACGACGCAGAAAGTTTCACCCGCGCCGCCCACACGCTGAAATCCAACTGCAAAACCTTCGGCGCGATGGAATTCGCCGAAATGGCCTACGAACTGGAAAAACTCGGCTCGGCAGGAGACCTGAATACCGCGCGGCAAAAACTCCCCATTCTGGAAGCATCCTATCAGCAACTGGTCGCCGAGCTGGAAAACCTGCGCGACCAGCTAGGGAAATAAGAAAGACGCTCAACTTCTGTGCGAAGTTGAGCGTCTTTCTCCCGGCGCACATCAACGCCCTGTTTTCTTCTTGCGCATGCGCCGCGCCAGGCGCTTCCAGGCTTCCGTGGGTTCGGCAGGACGTTGCGTTCTATCCTCCTCCCGGCTGACCGAGAAGGCCAGCGTCTCAAACAACACACCCAGCGGTGATTCGGGGGCTTCGAGCACCGGTGGTTGACCGATGTTGATCGCCCGCACCAACCGGTCTCCCGCGTGCGGGATTACCAGGCTGATTTTGCGTCCCAGCCCGGCCTCGATATCGGCCCGATCCAGCCCCTGGCTTTCGAACACCCAGTTCAAGATCAGGTAAGTCGTCTCGCGGGAATATCCCAGCGTATCGAACACCTCCAGCGCCAGCGCGGTGGAGCGCACGGCCGCCAGTTCGGGCGTCAGCACCACCAGAATGGCATCCGCCATATCCAGGGCCGCCAGCGTGGTCTCCGAAAAATTATGCGGCAGGTCGAGCACGGTGTAGTGATACATCTGACGAACCAGCTCAAGCACCCGGGTAACCGTCTCGCCGGTCACCAGTTCGCCTTCTTCAACCCGGCGCGGAGCAGAAAGCACATGCACTCCGCTGGGATGCTGCCGCATGGTCATCGAGACCACATCGTGCTCAATCTCTTCGGTGGGGATTTTGGCCAGTTCTGTCCAGGTAGTACGCAACGGCAGATTGAGCATCAAAGCGGCCTGACCGGCGGAAAGCACCATATCCACCAGAGCGCACTCCTTACCCCACAACTGGCTCAACCCGGCGGCCAGATTGGCAGCGATGGAGGAGACGCCCACGCCGCCGCGCAATGAGAAAATGGCGATTGTCTTCCCCACCTCGGCGAGCGTTTCGCGCGGTGCAGCAGCAGCGGCCGCGCGGCGCAGTAGTACGCTGACGCGCGCCAGCAATTCCTCCGCCTCGTACGGCTTGGCCAGATAATCATCCGCACCGGCCTCGAAGCCCTTGATCTTGCTTTCCAGATCATCCAGGGAGGTGAGCAACAGGATGGGAATATGTGCTGTTTTAGGGTCAGCCCGCAAGGTGCGCGTGGCCTCGTAGCCGTCCATGTTGGGCATCATCACGTCTGAGACGATCAGATCGAACGGCTGCTCGCGCGCCAGCTTCGTCCCTTCCAGGCCATCGGCCGCGATCACCACTTCATACCCCCCCTGCTCCAGCACCTTGCGATGCAGTTTTTGCATCAGCAAGTCGTCTTCAATGATCAGTATGCGTGCGCCCATGATTCAGCCTCTTTTCTGAAGAGCATCTCCTCGCAGTACATCCGAAACACTATGGCAACCG
>RFKO01000290.1 GCA_003694235.1 Anaerolineae bacterium | reverse complement strand
GAGGATGGGCGTGTGCTGGCTATTGTTGAAGAAGCGCACGCCACCCCGGAGCAACGCGCCATTCGCGAACTGAATACCGGTGTCTTTTGCTTCCAGGCTGACTGGCTGTGGGACGCCCTGGGCAAAATTCAGCCTTCCCCTAAGGGGGAATATTATCTCACCGATCTGGTCGAGATTGCGGTTAAAGAGGGTCGTTCGGTGCAGGCCCTGCCGGTGGAGGACCCGGTTGAAGTGATTGGAGTGAACACGCGCCTTCACCTGGCCGAGGCGACGGCGCAGATGCAGCAGCGCATCAACCAGGCCTGGATGCTGGCCGGTGTCACCATCGTCGATCCGCGCAGCACGTATATTGAGCCGGATGTGCGCATCGGGCGCGATACCGTCCTCTGGCCAGGCACACTGCTGGAAGGTGACACCGTCATCGGGGAGGGGTGCGAGATCGGCCCGCACACCCGCATTCAGAATGCTCAGATCGGCGACCGCTGCAAAATCACTTTTTCTGTCATCGAGCAGGCTGTGCTGGAAGATGATGTGGATGTCGGGCCGTTCGGACATCTGCGTAAGGGCGCCCATCTGGCGCGTGGCGTGCATATGGGAAACTTTGGCGAGGTGAAGAATTCCTATCTGGGGCCGGGCACGAAGATGGGGCATTTCTCCTACATCGGCGATGCCACCATCGGCGAGGATGTCAACATCGGCGCCGGCACGATCACCTGCAATTACGATGGTGAGCGCAAGCACCCCACCGAAATCGGCGATCAGGTTTTCATCGGCAGCGATACCATGCTGGTCGCGCCGCTCAAGATTGGCAAAGGAGCGCGCACCGGCGCCGGTTCGGTGGTGACCCGAGATGTCCCCGAAGATACGCTGGTGGTGGGGGTGCCGGCGCGGGCGATTAAGAAATTGACGAGTGAGTAAGCTGTTGCAATGAGCGTTTTATTTTCCTCTTCCTGGGGGTATTGGATTTTATTGCTGTTTTTCCTGGCGCTGGATGTGTTGTTGGGGGTGATGATCGCCGCCTTGCGGACCACCAGCCTCTCGCGGTTGTTTCATCTGCGGGAGCTCGACCATCCGGGAGCCGGGCAGGCGCTCGAACTGGTCGAGGCCATGCCGCGCCCGTATGCGGCCCTTTACCTGGCGCGCATGATTGCGCGTTTGGCGGTCCTCGTGACGGCGATAGGGGTGTTGCTCGCAGGCAAATCTGCGCCGACCTTTGGCTGGAGCGAGGCGGCCTGGGTGCTGTTGAGTGTCCTGTTGCTGGGCTGGCTGGAATGGGGCGTGGAGCGTCGAGCCGCGCGACGGCCCGAAACGCTGCTGATCCGCCTTGTGAAGGGGATTCGTGCGGTGGATGCGCTGTTCTCTCCTCTGGCTGCCGTTAACCTGTGGCTTTCGGGGGAACACAAGGCAGACGCCGCCGCGCGGGCCAAGGTTACAGAGGATGACCTGCTGGTCATGATGGATGTCGGTCAACAGGATGGGGTGATCGAACAGGACGAGAGCAAGATGATCCAGTCCATCTTCCAGCTGGGAGATACGCTGACGCGTGAGATCATGGTGCCGCGCGTGGATATCCGCGCGCTGGAAATCGGCGTCCCGCTTGACGAAGCCGTCGATTTTTTGTTGCAGACCGGGCACTCGCGCCTGCCGGTGTACGCCGAAACGATCGACAATATCCTGGGCGTGTTGTACGCCAAAGACCTGTTGCGCGTCTGGCGGGAGCGGAGTGAGCAGACGGTGTTGCACGCCGGCCTGCTGCGCGAGGCCTATTTCGTCCCCGAGGCGAAAAAAGTGGATGAATTGCTGGACGAACTGCAGCGCCTGCGGGTGCACATGGCAATTGTGGTGGACGAATATGGCGGCGTGGCCGGGCTGGTCACGCTGGAGGACATCATCGAAGAGATCGTCGGCGAGATACGGGATGAGTATGACGAACAGGAGGAACTCCCCTTTGTCGAGGTGGGGGAGGGCGAGTATCTCTTCCGCGGTCTGATCGACCTGGATGATTTCAACGAAGTGATGGGCACACACCTGCCCAATGATGAGGCCGATACGCTGGGCGGATATATTTACACCCGCCTGGGGCACATCCCGGAGCCGGGCGAGCGCATTCGGGAAGACGGCCTTGAGATCACGGTCGAGCACGTCAGCGAGCACCGCATTTTGAAGGTGCGCGCCAGACGGGTGTGGGAAGAAGTTCCTGCATCGGAAGAGGGGTAAACTACCAGTTGGGCACGGGGGTGGCGATGGCGATCAGCGATTGCAGCATCCACCCTTCGGTGCCATCCGGCAGACGGACGCGCAGCCAGTAGGTTTCATCGGCCTGCGTGGCTTTTTCGCTCAGTACGATGATCAGGGTGCCGTTGAGCGCGGAGGTGATTGAAGGGCTGTCGAAGCCGGGTTCCCGGCGTAAGATGGCCCCGCCGTATGCTTCCGGCGCGTTGACGCGGGCATAAACCGGCGTCGGCGTGGGCGGCAGGGTGGGCGTGGGTGAAGGGGTGACCGAAGGAGTCAGCGTAGGGGGCTGCGTGGCGGTAGGCGGTAGCGGTGTGTTGGTGGGGGATGGTGTCAGCGACGGCGTGAGGGTGAGCGTGGGTGAGGGCGTTGCCGAGGGGAGCGGTGTGGGCAGAGCGATATGCGCGCTGATGGCCGCGCCGGCGGAACTCAACCCGATGGCGGCCAGCACCCCCAGGATGGCCAGCACGCCTCCCGCCGTGTAGCCGAACATGGTCAGCGGACGGAAGCCCAGGGCGAACAGGGTAAGGGCGCAGAACAGCGCCCCCCAGGCCAGGTGAATGGCGAACACCACCAGACCATCCGGCCACAGGGCCGGCTGGCGTGAGGAGAGGCCAAAGCCGGCGTCGGCGAGCGGCAGGAACAACACATAGGCCAGCGCGACGCTGCTCAGCGGCGTCCACCGGCGGCGCTGTACCAGACCGAAGGTGGTCAACACACTGGCCAGGGTGAGCACCGCGAAGCCGCCCCAGGAGAGGCGCGCCTGCGCCTGCGCATAGTCGTACTGGAGAGCGGCGTCTGCCAGATAGCCTCCCCCCAGGGCGAGCACGAAGACCCCTGCACAGGCAAGCAGAAAATGGAGCAGGCTGCGCCCGAAGAAACGGAATGAGCCGCTGACCGTCCCCAGGGCGATGCCGATGAGCGGCGTCAGCAGCGGAGCCAGCAAAGCTCCGGCGGTCATCAGCGCCGGCTGGTTGGTCAGGATGCCGAGGGTTATCGTCAGGCCGCTCAGCAGCGCCAGCAGGTAGAAGTTTAGCGTGGGAGTGGTGCGCCGCGCCAGCGCGTCGATGAAAGCCTCGCGCTCGTTAGCGGTGACCGGAATCAACAGGCGTTGCGCTCTGCGTCGGCGCGCCGGCGGCAGATGTTCGGCGTCGTCGGGGGTCTGTTCGGTTTGGGGAAGGCTCATGATGCCCTTGCAGGTAATGAAACGAGAGTTGTTGTTGTAATTATAACTGACCGTTGTCAACTGCGGCAGGTACGGTAAAATTGCCCAACCGGGTCTGCCATGCGAATTCGAAACACGCTGTTGCTGTTCATTGCTGTGCTGTTGACCGCCTGCGGCGGCGCGGCCACGACCGCCGAGACGGTCGCGCCGGTCGCTTCGCCTTCCCCGATTCCCACCGCTACCCCTTTGCCCACCCCAACGCCATTGCCGCCGGTGGGCGTGTTGCTGGCCTCCGAAGCCGCCGATCCGGTGTTGCTGGAACGCATGCAGGCATTTCTGGCATCCGCGATTCCCGAAGTCGGGCTGCGCTTTCAAATTCGACCTTCTCTGACCGTCGAAACGATTATTCAGGAAGACATCGCCTGGGTGGTGGCGATCCCGCCGCAGCCGGACCTGCCCGCTCTGGTGGCCGGTGCGCCGCAAACGCGTTTTCTGGCCGTTGGGATGCCCGAGATGGCGCCGGCGCCCAATCTCAGTGTGGTCGGCAGCGGGGGCCTGCCCCTCGATCAGCAGGGTTTTATGGCGGGTTATACCGCTGCGCTGATCACTCCGGAATGGCGCGTTGGCGTGATCGGTATCGCCGATGATGAGGCTGCCCAACAGGCGCGTAAAGCCTTTATCACCGGCGTTCAGTATTATTGTGGTCTGTGTCGCCCAAATTATCCGCCCTTTTTTGAATATCCGCTCTTCTTTCAACTCAATGCGGCGGCCAGCGCGGCTGAATGGCGCGCCGCGGCGGATTTTATGATCCATCGCAGCGTGGAGACCGTTTATGTGGTGCCCGGCGCCGGCGACGAGGATCTGCTGCGTTACCTGGCGCAATCCGGCGTCCACTTGATCGGCGGCGAGACGCCGCCGGAGGATGTGCGCGGCAGTTGGGTGGCTTCGTTTGCCTTTTCCTCCTGGGAGGCTTTCCAGCAATTCTGGCCGCGGTTTGCCGCCGGAGAAGATGGGCAGGCCGTTCCCGTCACCCTTTCTCTGGAGGACGTGAACCCCGGCCTGCTCTCGCCTGGCCGGCAGCGGCTGGTGGAAGAGGTGATGCAAAACCTGCTGGCCGGATACATTCAGACCATCTCTGAGAGCGTCCCCTGAAGGTGAGGCAGGCGTTTTTCGGATGGCAGATTTCGGTTATAATACAGCCTGGATGATGCAAAGCCATTGTTTCATACCGGTGGGGGAAAGCGCTCCATTCCGTAGCATGATGATACGGAGTGGTTATTTTTCTGTGGAAAGGAGGTGATGCCTGGGGATTACGGTTTGACATCAACGCGTTTCTGGTCTATCCAAACATGTTCGGAATATGAAGGAGAAAGAAGAAATGAAGTTCAAGAAACTTGCGTGGTTGCTTTTTGCTGTCATGTTGCTGGCTTCGATGGTGCTTACCGCCTGCCAGCCGAAGGCCGAGCAAGCGGCCCCTGCCGAGGAAGCGGCTCCGGCTGAAGAAGCGGCTCCGGCCGAAGAGGCAGCGCCGGCTGAAGAGGCAGCCCCCAAATTCAAAGTCTGCCAGGTGACCGACGTCGGCGGTATCGACGACAAGTCGTTCAACGCCACGGCCTGGAAGGGCGTGCAGGATGCCATCGACAAACTGGGCGTCGAGGGCAAGTACCTCGAGTCGCAGCAGCAGACCGACTATGAAGTTAACATCAACGCTTTCGTCGAAGAGGGCTGCGACCTGATTATCTCGGTGGGCTTCCTGCTGGCCGATGCCACTGCCGCGGCGGCGGAGAACAACCCCGATCAAAACTTCGCCATCGTGGACGTCAACTGGCTGGATTACCCCAACCTGTATGGCTCCGGCTTCGCCATCGATCAGGCCACCTTCCTGGCCGGTTATCTGGCCGCCGGCATGACCCAGACCGGCACAGTGGCGACCTACGGCGGTATTCAGATTCCGCCGGTGGAAGCCTTCATGGATGGTTTCGTGCTGGGCGTGCAGGAGTACAACAAGGTGCATGGCACCGACGTGCAGGTGCTTGGTTGGGACCCGCAGGCCCGCACCGGTCTGTTCGTGGGTAACTTTGAGAGCACCGATGACGGCCGCACCATGGGCGAGAGCCTGATGGACGAAGGCGCTGACATCATCATGCCGGTTGCCGGCCCGGTGGGCGCGGGCACGCTGGCGGTGATGGAAGAGCGCGGCTCCGGCATGCTGATCGGTGTGGACACCGACTGGTCGCTTCAGTTCGAAGCGCAGAAGGATTACATCCTGGCCAGCGCTTTGAAGAACATGGACCTCTATGTCTATCAGACTATCGAGAAGGCCATGAACGGCCAGTTCGAGGGCGGCAACTACCTCGGCACGCTGGAGAACGGCGGCGTGGGTCTGGGCTACGGCTCGGCCTGGGCTGACAAGATTCCGGATGACCTCAAGGCCGAAATCGAGGACATCAAGGCCAAGATCATCGCTGGCGAAATCGCCACACTGCCCGAAATGCCCGCTGAGGGCGCGGCCCCCGCGGGAGAAGGCGCTGCTCTGGGCACCGAAGAGAACCCCATCATCTGGGGCGTTGTGCCTTCGGGTGAGACCGAGCGCGTGGTGTCCGGCTTCGAAGAAGTGGCCAAGCTGATCTACGATCAGACCGGCCTGGTGATCCAGCCCTTCGTGGCGACCGAGTACGCCGGTGTGATCGAAGCGGTGTGCTCCGACCCGCCGCAGGCGCACATGACCTCGCTGGCGACCTTCGCCTACATCCTGGCGGCCGACAAGGGCTGCGTGGAAGCCGCGCTGGTGGCGGTGCGCTTTGGCTCGCCCAAGTACAACGGGCAGATTTACGTGCGCGCCGACAGCGGCATCGAGACGCTGGAAGACCTGAAAGGCAAGACCTTCTGCCGGCCTGACCCG
>RFKO01000289.1 GCA_003694235.1 Anaerolineae bacterium | reverse complement strand
TGAGCGCGGCAGGACTCGAACCTGCAACCAATGGCTTAAAAGGCCACTGCTCTGCCATTGAGCTACGCGCCCGACTTCGGGCGAGATTGTATCACGCCCCCCGCGGCACGTCAACGAATCTCCTTGACGTTTTTCCCTTCCCTCAGTATCCTTTGTCAGCCCAGGGGTAAGCATCGCTTGCTCCCCGGCGTCTATCCGACAAATGATTTTTCGAGGAGTATCCGATGAGCAAAATCCCTCACGTAACCGCAGAAACCTTCCAGCAAGAAGTGCTGGAAGCCGAACAACCCGTACTGGTAGATTTCACCGCCGTGTGGTGCGGCCCATGCAAAATGCTTGAACCGGTGGTCGAAGAACTGGCCGAGGAATGGAAAGAGCAGGTCAAAGTGGTCAAACTGGATGTAGACCATAACCAGCAGATCGCGATGAACTATCACGTGCTGGGAGTCCCCACCCTCATCCTGTTCAAAAACGGACAGCCGGCCGAACGGTTGACCGGCTACCGCCCCAAAAAGCATCTGGTGAAAAAACTCAGCCCCCACCTGGCATAACCCCCCCAAACAGAAAACCCCCGACCGGCAAGCGGTCGGGGGTTTGGCTTATTGCAGGAACTACAGCCCGGCAGCAGCGCGCAGCGCTTCGGCCTTGTCGGTGCGCTCCCAGGGCAGGTCGAGATCGTCGCGGCCAAAATGGCCGTAGGCCGCCACCTGGCGGTAAATCGGGCGGCGCAGATCCAGATCGCGGATGATCGCACCGGGGCGCAAATCGAAGTGCTCGTTGATCAGCTCAGCGATCTTCTCATCGGAGATCTTGCCGGTGCCAAAAGTCTCCACATTGACGATCAACGGGTGCGCCACACCGATGGCATAGGCCACCTGAATCTCACAACGATCGGCCAGGCCGGCAGCCACCACATTCTTGGCCGCCCAGCGGGCCGCGTACGCGCCCGAGCGATCCACTTTCGTCGGATCTTTGCCGGAGAACGCCCCACCGCCGTGGCGTCCCATGCCCCCATAGGTATCCACGATGATCTTGCGTCCGGTCACACCGGCATCGCCTTGCGGCCCGCCGATCACGAAACGACCGGTGGGGTTTGTGTAAACCTTCAAATCCTCATCCACCATCTCTGCCGGCAACACCGGTTTGATCACCTGCTCGATCAACTGAGCGCGGATTTCCTCCTGGGAAATCTCCGGATCATGTTGGGTGCTGATCAGCACGGTATCCACGCGCACCGGCTTGCCGTATTGATATTCCACCGTCACCTGGCTCTTACCATCCGGGCGCAACCAGGGGAGCGTGCCGTCCTTGCGCGCCTCGGCCAGACGGCGGGTGAGTTTGTGCGCCAGGTAAATCGGCATAGGCATCAGTGTAGGGGTTTCATTGCAGGCATAACCAAACATCATGCCCTGATCGCCCGCGCCGATGGCTTCGATTTCCTCTTCGGTCATCTCGCCGCTTTTTGCCTCCAGCGCCTTGTCCACACCCATGGCAATATCACCCGACTGCTTGGCAATCGCCACCAGCACACCGCAGGTTTCGGCATCCAGGCCGTACTTGGCGCGGGTGTAGCCGATCTCCGCGATCACTTTGCGCGCCAGTTCATCGTAGTTGAGCTGTGCGCGGGTGGTGATCTCGCCCAAAAGCATCACATAACCGGTCTTGGTGGCCACTTCGCAGGCCACGCGCGAGTACGGGTCTTGCTCCAGGCAGGCATCCAACACGGCATCGCTGATCTGATCGCAGATCTTATCCGGGTGCCCTTCTGTTACCGACTCCGAGGTGAACATCAACTTCGGAGAACGCATAAAAGTTGTAGTCATTTGTACCTCCGTAAATTTAGATGAAAAATGCCCCTCTAGCGCAGAGGGGCATGATTCACACAAATTAGCGATCAGTCCCTCTCATCTTCCAGAACATCCGTCTGCCGGAATTAGCACCGTGATAGCCACTTGCCGATGGATAGCGGCCAAGCGGCGACCCGGTTGCTGAGGCTTCACAGGGCCGGTCCCTCCACCTCTCTGGATAAGAGTCGCTAGCGGGTTATTCAGTTTTTATCGGCGAGGGATATTACCACAAGCCGCCAATGATGTCAATTAATACTCGACCTCGCTGATGGGGTTGAGTTTATCAAAATTGTGGCGCGCCACAATCTCACGCACCGTGCCGGTGGTCCCGCGGATGACCAGGCTGTCGGTGCGCGCGCCGTGGCTGTAATACTTGACTCCATCCAGCAGTTCGCCGTTGGTAATGCCCGTGGCCGCGAAGAAAGTGTTTTCCGAGGCGACCAGGTCGTCCATGGTCAGCACAGCATCGAAGTCGTAGCCCAGTTCTTCGGCCTGGCGGCGCTCGGCCTCGCTACGGGCGAACAATTTGCCCTGAATTTCTCCACCCATGCCGCGCAGAGCGCAGGCCGCCAGCACGCCTTCAGGGGTGCCGCCGATCCCCATCAACACGTCAATCCCGGCCTCAGGCCAGGCGGTCATCAGCGCGCCGGCTACGTCGCCATCCGGAATCAGGCGGATGCGAGCGCCACAGGCGCGCACTTCTTTCACCAACTCGGCGTGACGCGGCCGGTCGAGGATCACCACCGTCAGATCACTGACCTGCATCTCCTTGGCTTTGGCAATGCGTTCCAGGTTGACCTTGACCGGCGCTTCGATGTCAATCACGCCGCGCGCCTCCGGGCCAACCGCGATCTTGTTCATATAAAACACCGGCCCGGGGTTGAACATCGTCCCGCGCGGAGAAACCGCTACCGTGGCAATAGCATTCAAAAAACCATTCGCCAGCGGCCGGGTGCCATCAATAGGATCCACAGCGATATCCACCTGCGGCGGATTGCCAGTGCCCAAACGTTCTCCGTTGAACAACATGGGCGCTTCGTCTTTCTCCCCCTCGCCAATCACGACCACAGCGTCCATTTCTATGGAATTCAACACCAGGCGCATGGCATCCACCGCGGCTTTATCGGCAGCCTCTTTGGCGCCGCGTCCCATAAAACGGCCTGCCGCCAGGGCCGCCGCCTCGGTCACGCGCACCAGCTCCAGCGCCAGGTTACGAGTAGGTTTATCGGGCATGCTTTGATCTCCTTCAAACAAATCGCTCCCAGCCCTGGAGAGCGGCCGGGAGCGGAATTCACCCTAAGAACACATATCGAATGAAAAAATAGCCCAGGAAGCCGGCCCACAACCAGGAATCGACCCGGTCGAAGGCGCCGCCATGCCCAGGGATCAGGTGGCTGGAATCTTTGGCGCCAACCTGGCGTTTGACCATGCTCTCGCCCAGGTCGCCCAACGGCGCCAGCACAGAGAGAAACAACCCCAACCAGGCGCCACGCGCTGCGCTCAGCGTAAGAGCATCCGCCCCCAGGGCGTTCCAAAGCGCAGCAAATCCCGCTCCGCCCAGCAACCCGGCCAACACCCCGGCAAGGTACCCCTCCCAGGTCTTCTTTGGGCTAAGCCGTGGGCTGAGGCGATGCCGTCCCCACGCTTTGCCGATGAAATACGCTGCCGAATCGGCCACCCAGATAGATGGAAGCACCACCAACACCCACCAGAGACCGTCGGGGAGTTGCCGCACTGCGATCAGGTACGCGCCTAAAAGGCCAATGTACACCACCCCGCTCAACGAGACGGCGAAATCGGTGGCTGCCTGATCCCGCCCGCGCTCATAACGGAGCATGTGATAGCTCATCAGCAGCAAAGTGGCACCCCCCAATACAACAGGCAAAACGTCCAGTCTCTCCAGAGCAGCGGCGCCCAAAAGCGCCAGCGAAGCCAGCGTCATCAGAACGCGCGCCGGTTGCAGGCCGGCCTGCGCGAACAACCCCCCAAACTCCCAGCTCGCCAGCCCCAACAAAATGGCGACCACCAGCGCATACAGCCAACCGCCCCAATAAATTGCCCACAACCCCACCGGCAACAGCACCACGACAACCAACACCCGCTGACGCAGCATGCGGCTAACCTTCCTCCTCTGGCGCGGGCACCTGACCGAAACGACGGTTGCGCCGGCTGTATTCCCAGATCGCCTCGCGCAACTCTTCTTTGCCGAAATCCGGCCAATAGGTGGGGGTGAAATACCACTCAGCATACGCCCCCTGCCAGATGAGGAAATTGCTGCCGCGCAACTCTCCCGAGGTGCGGATGATCAAATCGGGATCGGGCACACCCGCAGTAAACAGGTATTGATTGACCAGGTCAACCGTGACTTCTTCCGGCGGAATTTTGTCTTTGATGATGCGCTGGATGGCACAGACGATTTCATCCCGCCCGCCGTAATTGAAGGCCACGCAAAGCACCAGGCGCTTGTTGTTCCTGGTGGTTTCTATCGCATCAAGCACTTTGCGCTTGAGCGAGGGCTTGATGCGATCCAGGCGGCCAATGTGTCGGATTTGCACGCCGTTTTCATGCAGGTTCTTCAACTCGCGGTCGATCACATCTTCCAGAATACGCATCAGGCCGCGCACTTCTTCGGGAGGGCGTCCCCAGTTTTCGGTGGAAAAAGCGTACAGGGTCAGATACTCCACGCCGAACTCAACACAGGCTTCCACGATACGGCGCAGATTCTCCGTCCCGGCGCGATGACCGGCCAGCCGCGGCAGGCCGCGCGCCAGCGCCCAGCGCCCGTTTCCATCCATGATGATGGCGATGTGACGCGGTATCTTCGATGGCAGGGAAGGGGTTTCTTCAGACATGCACCCTCACAGTGAGATCAGACCTCACGAATCTCTTTCTCTTTTCGTTCACCGATTTTATCGATCTCCTCAATAAACTCATCAGTGAGTTCCTGCACTTTTTTCTCCGCGCGAATGCGCTCATCTTCCGAAATCAGGCCCTCGTCCTCGTACTCGTGCAAGTCTTTGTTCACGTCGCGGCGGATATTTCGTACCGCCACGCGCGCTTCTTCTACACGATGCCCTACCATTCGCACCAGTTCCTCGCGGCGCTCTTGGGTCAACGGCGGCAGGTTCAGGCGGATGACTTTGCCGTCGCTGTTGGGCGTCAACCCCAGATCGGAGGCCAGAATAGCCTTCTCGATGCTCTTCAACGTCGAGGGGTCGAAAGGGCGGATGAGCAGCGTGCGAGGCTCCGGCACGCCGATGCTGGCCAGTTGCTGCAAGGGCGTGGGAGCGCCGTAATACTCCACAGAAAGCTTCTCCACCAGCGCGGGGTTAGCCCGGCCGGTGCGAATGGCAATCAAATCCTCCTCCAGGGCATGTACTGCGCTTTTCATGCGAGATTTTGCATCCTGATACAGTTCATCAATCATAGGAGGCCTCCTCACACTGCTATGTTCAACTTCTCCGGTGGGGGATATTGTACCATGCCCCCCTGCCAAAAAGAAGTCAGGCCGAAGGCGCTCACACCTCCGGCCCTGTTCCTCAATCGCAAACCAGCGTACCGACCGGCTCGCCTGCCAGCGCGCGCCGCAGAGCGCCCTCCTCCCACAGGTTGAGCACCAGAATGGGCAGGTGGTTATCCATGCACAGCGAAATAGCGGTGCTGTCCATCACTTCCAGGCGACGGTTTAGCGTGTCGATATACGTCAGGCGATCGAATTTGCGCGCCTGAGGGTTGGTCATCGGGTCGGAGTCATACACGCCATCCACCTTAGTGGCTTTGATCAGCACATCGGCGCCGATCTCCATCGCCCGCAAAGCGGCAGCGGTATCGGTAGAAAAATACGGGTTGCCTGTACCGCCGCCAAAAATCACCACCCGCCCCTTCTCCAGGTGGCGGATGGCGCGGCGGCGAATATACGGCTCGGCCACCTGACGCATCTCAATGGCAGATTGCACCCGCGTGATGATGCCGGCGCGCTCCATGGCATCCATCAATGCCATGGCGTTGACCACGGTCGCCAGCATGCCCATGTAATCGGCGGTGGCGCGATCCATCCCCCGTTCCAGGCCGCGCCGGCCGCGCCAGATGTTTCCCGCGCCGATCACCAACGCGATCTGTATCCCCAGATCGGCAATGCCGGCCAGATGAGAAGCCACCTTCTCCGCCTGTAGGGGATCAACGCCAAATCCCTGCGGCCCGGCCAGCGCCTCACCGCTGAGTTTGATCAGCACGCGCCGATATTTCGGTCTCTCACTCATCGAGCCTCACCTCCTCGTATAGCAAAAGGCCAACCGGAGCGGTTGGCCTCGAATCGTCAGGATTGACTGGTTTCTCCCAGCGCCCAGCGCACAAAACGTCGGATGACAATGTTTTCGCCGATACTGGCGATGTTCTCATGCAGGTACTGTTGAATGGTAATCTTGTCATCGCGGATGTAGGGCTGGCGCAGCAGAACAAACTGATCCTTGAATTTCTCCACCCGCCCTTCGACGATACGGTCAAGCACTTTCTCCGGCTTACCTTCCTGCAAAGCACGCTCGCGCGCAATCTCGCGCTCTTTCTCCAGGACTTCGGGCGGGATTTCGTCTTCCGACACCCAGCGAGGGGACATGGCCGCGATCTGCAAAGCAATCTCGTGGGCAAACTCGCGGAACTTCTCCGAGCGGGCGACGAAATCGGTCTCGCAGTTAACTTCGACCATCACGCCCACGCGGCCATCGCCGTGGTTGTACAGTTCCAACACGCCCTCGGAGGCTTCCCGCTCGGCGCGCTTGGCCGCCTGCGCCAAACCCTTTTTGCGCAGGAACTCAACCGCTTTCTCGAAATCGCCGTTGCTATCCTCCAGCGCCTTTTTGCAGTCCATAAAGCCGGCGCCGGTCTGTTCGCGCAGGGCTTTGATATCTTTGGAAGTAATACTCATCGTTTCTTATTCCTCGTCTTGAGCGGCTTCTTCGCCCGCCGCAGTTTCTTCTGTGGTTTCTTCCACGGTTTCTTCTGGGGTTTCGTCGCCTTCCTCTTCGGCCTCGGCCTGCCCGGCGGAAGCCTGCTGACGCTGCTCCTCCAGCTTGGCCAGCGTGGAGGCCCCCAGCAATTCCTCGTCGCTCATCTCAGCGGTCTCGCTGTACGGCACGGCGGGAATTTCTTCCGGCACTTCCTCTTCCACATCTTTGCGCATGGCCTTGCCTTCCAGCACCGCATCGGCGATCTTGCCGACGATCAGTTTGATCGCCCGGATGGCGTCATCGTTGGAAGGGATGACGTAATCCACATTGCGCGGATCGCAATTGGTGTCCACCATCGCCACCACCGGGATCCCCAGGATGTTGGCCTCGTGCACCGCGGTCTCTTCCCGCCCGACATCCACCACGAAGAGGATATCCGGCAGGCCGTCCATATCGCGGATACCGCCAAACATCAACTCCAGGCGCTCGATCTTGCGGGTCTGGTCCAGCGCCTCCTTCTTGGTCAGCATGTCGAACTCGCCCTGGTCGCGCATGCGTTCCAGCCGTTTGAGCTCGTTCACGCGTTGCCGGATGGTCTCCCAGTTGGTCAGCGTACCACCCAGCCAGCGATGGGTGACATGCGGCATACCGCAGCGGGTGGCTTCCTGGATGATGATATCCTGCGCCTGGCGTTTGGTGCCCACAAACAGCACACTGCCGCCCTCGGCCACGGTATCGCGCACCAGGGCATAGGCGCGTTCCAGCTCTTTAAGCGTTTGCTCCAGGTCAATGATATGGATGTTATTGCGCTCCGTGAAGATGTACGGCTTCATCTTGGGATGCCAGCGATGCGTGCGATGGCCGAAGTGAACCCCGCTCTCCAGGAGCTCTTTCATGGTAACAACAGGCATGGTATTCTCCTTGCGTTTGTCCTCCGCTCTCCTCAATCCTGACCCGGGAACCGCTTTTCACCCCCGCGGCACGCCCCGAGAGGTCAGAGAGCGTGCGTGATAGTGATGTATCCCGCCGCAGCGAGACCGGGCGGGAGTATATCACAGGGAGATTCATTCGTCCAGTAGGAATGCAGTCTCTATTCTTGCGAGCAGGGCGCGCGGGTCACAGTGCATTTCATCTTCTACCCTATCACCAAATCGCGGAGGGGAGAGTTCCTCTGCCAGCCGGTGGGACAGGCTTTGAGCCTCTTGCTGCACTTCGCGAGGGACGCCCTTCTCGTGCAACAGCAGGGCGATGACCTCCGCGGCGCGGCCGAAATGCTGGCGCGCTACCAGCCAATGGGCAACCGCGAGTAACGCTTCCATCAGCTGGGGAGTGGTTTCAATTTCGCGAGCGATTTGCAGCGCCTGGCGCAGCAGCTCCCCCGCCCGGGCATCTTCACCCATAGCCGTCTGGATTCGCCCCAGGCAAGTCAAGGCGGAGACCACGCCGCGCCGGTGCCCGATTTCCTGAAAAAGGCGCAGCCCCTCTTCGCAATACGCCATCGCCCGGGCGTGCTCCCCCCTGTGAAAAGCGTCCATCCCCAGGGCAACAAGCGCCGAGGCCATTCCATCGCGCTCCCCCATTTCCTCATAGAGCGACAGACTACGCTGATGATCGTCCCGCGCCTGCCGATATTCCCCCTGAAGGCGCGCCAGATGGCCAAGCTGCTCATAACAGCGGGCCACGCCGTGCTGAGATGATATCTCGGCATACCCCTGCAAACTTTCAGAGAAGTAGCCGCGGGCTGCGGCATAATCTCCCCGCAGACGCGCCATCTCCCCCAGGCTATACAAAGCCTCCGCAACACCATAGGCATCGCCAACACGCCGATAGCGACGCAGGCTTTCGACGTAGCGCTCCTGCGCCTGTGCATACTGACCCCGCAACGCAGCCAACGTGCCCAGCGATTGCAGACAGAGAGCAGCGCCGTTCTCCTCATCCGCCGATTGGAAGATGCTCAGGCTTTCTTCAAAGCAACGCGCCGCATCCAGGAGCGCCCCCTGCTGCATCTGGCTTGTCCCCAGGTCATGGAGTCGCCAGGCGGCATCCAGCGTGCGCTCGAGGTCGCGAAAGAGCGCCACGCTCTCCTCCAGAAAACCTTGCGCCGCAGCGTATTCCCCCCGATCCAGTCGGAACTCACCCTGCCAACCCAGCACGCGGGCGAGCGCCAGGCGGATTTGCCCCGCTTCAGCAGAACCGGCTTCGGACAGACGGCGCCGCAGGCCGGCCGCGGCCCTGCTGTATTCTTCTTCCCCCAGTTGGTACCGCCCGCGCAGACAGTAGACCATGCCCAACGTATCGGCGGAGCGATCGATGAGCGCGGCATCAACCTGTTCAAGCGCCCATCGCCAGGCCTGATGGATGTTCCCAAACTCGGATTCAATCTCATACAAAAGCTCAGGATCACCGCGAAACACCTCACGGCGACGGAATAGGAAATCGGCAAAATAACGGCTGTGCGCTCGCTGCAAAGTGCGATCGGCCTGCGGGTCGCGGCGGCGCAACTGCTCTCCATACCGCCGCAAAAGAGGGTGCATCTGGTAACGCCCGCCGGCCACACGGCGCAACAATGATTTGCCGGTCAGAGAAGCGATCACCCGCGGCGCGAGGCCAACGACGTGGCGGGCCGCCTCCAGGCTGAATCCGCCCCGAAAGATGGTCAGATTGCGGAAAGCAGCCCGCTCTTCCTCATCGAGCACCGCCAGCGCGCTCTCGAGCATGGTATGCAGGCTGTACTGGCGATCGACAGGGGACAACACCTCGCCCAGGCCATCCTGGAGGCGGGCAAAGATTTCCTCGCAGGGGAAATAGGCCGTCAGCGCAGCGGCCAGCTCGATGGCCAGAGGATGCCCTCCCAGAGCAGCGCAGATGCGCGGCACATACGGATTGGATTCAAAGGCAGGATTGGCTTGAAGGGCACGCTGCTCGAAAAGCAACACAGCCTCGGATTTG
>RFKO01000288.1 GCA_003694235.1 Anaerolineae bacterium | reverse complement strand
AGTTTTTCAAGGTTTAAGTTTACCCCTCCATCTTGCTGTTGGGAAGTTACCTTTGGCATTGTCAGGGGTGCGACCTGTCATATTTCTGACAATTGGGGGGTTGTTTGTTGAAGAAAGAAGGGGGAGATCCCTTGCGGATGAAGGGTTTGGCGGGTGGTTGGCGTGACTGCAGCCGCATGGAGTGCATCTGCGGTTAAGCGTGAATCCGGTTTAGTGAATATACTCTGCTTAGGCGTAAGATATTCTCTGTCCTGTTCGTCTAATCATTATCACCGGCCGATACAAGTGCCCTGGCCAGTAAACTTGTATCCCCTATGCGCTTAGGAAGTGTCCGTTTGGGCCCGTTCGTACACCTCCTGCGTGCGAATCAGAAAGGAAAGATGATGTTACGAAAAATGGCTTTTCTATTGGCTCTGGCGTTGATTACCGCGACAGTGATTCCCGCAGCAGCAGGATTTGCCAAAGACGCTCCCGTGGCGTTTGACAGCACGGCAGCGGAAGAAGAAGGTTACTGGTACTCTCGATACAACCTGGGTAACCTGGTGATGCGCTCTGGCTTGGGCGAGCCTTTTATGCCTGAGATGGAAATGATGCAGGCCATGATGCAGGCCGTGGATGCCAACCCTGATGACGGCGATACCGTCATGCCGCCGACCAACCCGGCTTTGTTGCAGGCGGTCTATGCCAGCGGCGATCCGCATTACACGGTCAAACTGGATGTCAACGACTTTGCCACTCAGCGTTGGGACCCCGAATCGTTCGATACCACCATCACCACACGGGCGATGGGCTGGACGATCATCAAGGAGAACGAGTGGGCCAAGCAGTTCCATGTGGACAATCACTTTGGTACCATTGAGGATGATTTTGGCGCTCAGTGGCGTTTCGTCGGTATGGTGATGAACGCCTCCTCCAAGATGCAGTTGCACTATGCCCTGACGAATCTCAAAAACGAGGATGGCCTCTTTGCCAACAGCGACGGCGAGGTGGATTATGCCGGTAACTGGGTGATGTTGGAAGCCCTCAGCGATGTGGGCGCAACTCTGGGCGCAGAGGCTCTGCCGCACAGCGAGACGAACCGTTACCACAACCCCGACCAGTCCGCCATGTTCCTCGGCGCAGCCGACATGCTCTTCGGGGCGCTATCCGACCGCCAGCCTGAAGGTGTGGAAGAATACTCCCTGGCGATTCAGGCGCTGGCCTGGTACGCGGCCAACAGTGCGGATGAAGCCAATGTGTCCGCCGCTCTGGACAAGATCGCCGAATTTGGCACGGCATTGGCTTCTCAGGAAACAGCCACGGCCACGGAAAACGCCTTTGCCATCCGCGGTCTGGTGGAAGCCTACCGCCTGACGGACGACTCGGCTTATCTGGATGCGGCTGCCGCAGCTTTCGATGCCCTGGCGGCGGATTACAATGCCGACACCGGAATCTTCGATAGCCAGAATGCTTACACGATCGACAATGTCGCCGCCATCATGGGCGCGCTCAACAGTCTGAAATTCTACGGCGGCGACGCGGTGGATCAGACGGTGGTCGAAGACCTGTTCACCAACTTCTTCCTGAACGCGGTCAACAAGAGCGGCCTGCAGCAGTCTGTGCCGCCTATCCCGGTAGCCAAGGGAGAATTTGAGCAGGACGAACCGCCGATCTTTTACGGCTATCCTGACATCCCCAAGCCGCCGATGGCGGGTGGCGAATTCGGCATTGCTCCGGTCTTCGCCACCGAAGTGACCTGGGACGGCTCCGCCTGGAGCGTCACCGATGGGAACTTCGACTCGGCGGGCGCCATGCACGCTTCCAATGAGTTCATCTGGTTCCACAACGATGAGGTCAACGGTTTTCCTGAGTTACCGTAGCGTTTAGACACCAACAGGGCGGAGATGGCCTCCGCCCTGTTCTTTTTTTTTAGGAATTCATCATGAAACGACTTGTTCTCTTTCTCTTCCTGGGGCTGACATTCTCCGTGGCTGCCTGTACTCCCCTTTCCCCTCCACATTCAACCTCGACACCCACGCAGACATCAACCCCTACGGTCACCCCCACGCCGACGGCCAGCCCGACGCCGCTCCCAACCGCTACGCTAGATATCCCCAGTTACGCCGCGGATATCCAGCCCATATTCACCGAGCGCTGTATCAAATGCCATAGCGGGGATAACCCGCCGCGCGGCCTGCGCCTGATTGATTACGAGCATGTGCTGGCCGGTGTCACCTATCGCCTGGTCATCGATCCCTCAAGCCTAAAGAGAGCGAACGGGTGCATGCAAAATATGAAGGCACCCACCCGTAGGTTGTTGATAGCGCGCCAGAAAATTCGCATCGTCGAACCTGCGGGTAGGTTCTCAATCTACGACATTTGCGTGTACCTGACTCCTGCCGGTTCGGCGATGCGTCAGGGCTTTTCAAAAATCTAACAGCCGGTCATCGCTATGTTGCCGGAAGATGTATACACCGTGGGCTCATCTGCGAAAAGTGTGCCGAGGTGGCGAGGGAATTGCCCTCGCCACCCCAACTACGAGCGGTTGCCCTACAAATGTCTGATTATT
>RFKO01000287.1 GCA_003694235.1 Anaerolineae bacterium | reverse complement strand
GCAGGTGATTTGAGCGGGCTGGGATGGGCGCGTTTGTGGGGCGGACTGGTCAATGTGCTGGCAGTACTGCTTTATTTCATCATGTTGAGGAGAGGGAGAACGCAGGCTTGAAGTAATCTTGCCCTGAGATATTCGTGGTAAGATTTGGCCGTAAATCACCGGTGCATAAAAGGTTGAATAGGCCCATGGATCTTTCATCGCTGCTTGATGTTCTTTCAATCATCATCCAACTGATTTTTCTGGAGGGCATTCTCTCCATCGACAATGCGGCGGTTTTGGGGGCGATGGTCTCCCCGCTGCCGCACGACCAGCCTGTCCCCTATCCGCGAGCTTTGAAGTTTTTGCAATCGTTCACGGATCGTTATCTGGGGATGCAGCAATCCGCGGCCCTCAAGGTGGGTCTGCTGGGAGCGTATGTGGGCAGAGGGTTGATGCTGATGCTGGCAGCCTGGGTGATTCGCAACCCGGTGTTGCACCTTCTGGGGGCGCTGTACCTGATCAAACTGGCTTTTGGTTATCTTTCAGGAGAGGATGAAGATGAGGAAGAAGGAGCCCTGCCGCTCAACCAGACTAGTACCTTCTGGATGGTGGTGTTGAACGTCGAACTGGCCGACCTGGCCTTCAGCCTGGACAATGTGGTTGCGGCGGTGGCGCTTTCCGATCATATTGCGGTAGTGATGCTGGGGGTGGCAATCGGCATTCTCATCATGCGTTTTGCGGCGGGGATCTTTGCCTGGCTGATCCGCCGCGAACCCTCGCTGGCGACCGGCGCGTATCTGGTGGTGCTCAACATCGGCGTGGAGTTGCTGCTGGCGGAGTTTTGGGGGATCGAAATCGGGGCGTGGACCAAGTTCGCCATCTCGGTGATGACCTTGCTTTTATGCGTGCTCTATGCCCGCTTGAAACCGCTGCCTGTGCTTTCCCCGCTGTTCAGCGGCATTGCCCGCGGTATGGGGTGGGCAAACCGTGTCGTGAATTTGCTCTTCCTCCCCCTGGGCTGGCTGCTGCGAAATGTCGTTCACCTGCTCACTCCGCAGGTGGTGGACTGAGCGTTGAATTTTCTGGTGGATAGCAAAACGCCCGGCGCAACCCGGGCGTTTTTCACTGGCGGAGAGGGCGGGATTTGAACCCGCGATACCTTTCGGTATACGCGCTCTCCAGGCGCGCGCACTAGACCAGACTATGCGACCTCTCCGTTTGTTTGGGGCGGCGGGATTATACCACAAACCGTTTTATGAAGGGAAGAGTGTGGCGAGCAATTCGGGCGCAAATTGTTTCACCGTCTCCCATGAGAGTGCATTCTGGCGGCAAATCTGGGCGTACATATCGGCGCTGGGGCGTTTGCGGCGAGCCTGGGTTTCCACATCCAGTTCCCAAAGGCCGAAGCGCTGCGTCCAGCCGCGTTCCCACTCGAAGTTGTCCACCAGCGTCCAGTGGAAATACCCCTCGATGGGGAAGTTGAAATTGACCGCCCGCCACATCTGATGGATGTGCTGGATCAGGTAACGGCGGCGCAGAGAATCTTCGGGATCTTCCACCCCGTTTTCCGTTACGATGATGGGCAGGTTGAACTGCTTTCCCCATTTGAAGGCCTCGAAGAACCCCAGCGGTTCGTTGGCGATGAAGCCGGTTGGGCTGAGCTCGGCTTGGGGATCATAGTAGCGTGTGCTGAACAGATCCGCGGGTTTCAGGGGGTGAAAGGCGACCTTCTCGCGGGTGTAGTAGTTTATGCCCAGATAGTCCTGCGTGTTTTTTGCCTGCGGGATGCTTTCCCGGCGGCCGAAGAAGCGTAATATTCCCCTGGATGCTGCCTGGGGGAAGAAATCGTTGTACGTCGCAGATAGCAAGGCCGCCACCCAGCGATCGGGTGGGAACCAGGGCTTGGCTGCCCGGAAACCGCGATAATTGATTGCCATGCCAACGCGCGCTTCCGGTTGCAGTTCGTGAATGGCATGGTAGGCGGCGGCGTGGCCGCGCACCAGATTGCGCATGACGCGGTAAGCCGCACCCAGATCGTGTTTGCCGGGTGGAAATTCGCCCAGCACGTAGCCGATCGAGGCGTACACGTTGGGTTCGTTGATCGTGCACCACAGCGCGACATAATCCTTGAGCGCGGCGACGACTTTGCGCACGTAAGCCTCAAAGTGGGTGACGGCCTCGTCGTTTTCCCAGCCGCCTGTCTCCATCAGCCACAGCGGGTCGGTGAAATGGTGCAGGGTGACCATTGGCTGCATGCCGCGCTGGTGCAGGCCGCGCACCATCTGGCGGTAGTGATCCAGCGCGTCCTCGTCCCAACGGTCTGTGGTCGGTTGGATGCGACTCCATTCCACCGATATGCGCAGGGCGTTCTGCCCGCCTTCTGCAGCGCGGTCGAAGTCCTCGCGCCAGCGGCCACTCCACCAGTCGCAGGCTATCTGGCTGGAGTGTCCGGGGAGCACATGCCCTTCCTGCTCCCAGGCATACCAGTTGTTATTGGTGTTGCCGCCTTCAACCTGATGGGCGGCGGTGGCGGTTCCCCACAAAAAGCCCTTTGGGAAGTAAAATGTTGCCTGTGGCATAATCTCCATCCTTTATGCGTCAAAACCGGGTAGCGATATTTTAGCCGCACGCCACGGCTTTGGCAAACGTTGTGGTATGCTGATGAGGACGACGCGATGACAGAAACGGTTTTTATCGCTCTGGG
>RFKO01000286.1 GCA_003694235.1 Anaerolineae bacterium | reverse complement strand
CGTGTTTCTCCCTTTGCCAGTGCAAACGAGCGAATCTGTATGTATTGTAGACGAGAGTGCGCAAAGTTGCAATCCCCGCGTCACGACGCGGGGATTGTTACGGGTGCAAGCCTTATGCCAGACTTTCCTCGGACTCTTCGGCGGAGGAATCGAATGCCGCGCGCAGGAATTGTTCCCCGCATTTCAGGCAGCTGGCCTGGGTGTTGTTGTCGGCCACCAGCAAGCCGCCGCATTTCGGGCAGGGGGTGGGTAAGGGTCGCTTCCAGGACGAGAACTCGCACTGCGGGTAATTGCTGCATCCATAGAAAATGCGTCCCTTGC
Organism: Anaerolineae bacterium; assembly: GCA_003694235.1. Lineage (GTDB taxonomy): Bacteria > Chloroflexota > Anaerolineae > Anaerolineales > UBA11858 > J130. The sequence goes on along the minus strand of RFKO01000286.1, from coordinate 4,450 downwards.
GCGTCCGGCGGATGACCAGGTCGCCGCCGTCTTCGGGGCATTTCACCCCGATTTTCTCCAGCCAGGGTTCGGTGTGACGGCATTCGGGGAAGTTGCTGCACCCGATGAATTTGCCGTGCCGTCCCCAACGGATGACCAGCGGATGGCCGCACTCCGGACAATCCCGTCCGACTGGCTCTGGCCCGGTTTTGACTTCCGGCATTTTTTCGTTGGCTTCCTCCACGGCGCGGGAGAACGGCTCGTAGAACTCGCGGATCACCTCCTGCCAGGTCATTTCGCCAGCGGCCACCTTGTCCAGCTCGGCTTCCATATTGGCGGTGAAGCCCACGTCCACGATGTCGGGGAAGTGTTCCACCAGCAAGTCGTTGACCAGCACGCCGGTCTCGGTGGGGATCAGTCGCCGGTTCTCGCGCCGCACATAGCCGCGGTTGAGCAGCGTGGAGATGGTGGGGGCGTAGGTGGAGGGGCGGCCGATGCCGTTTTCTTCCAGCGCGCTGACCAGTGAGGCGTCGGAGTAGCGCGGCGGCGGCTGGGTGAAGTGCTGTTCGGGTAGCAGGCGCAGCAAATTGAGCAATTGTCCTTCTTCCAGGCTGGCCGGAATGCGTCCTTCATCTTTTTTGCCCTTTTCTTTGGGGGGCGGGTAAACCGCCAGAAAGCCGGGGAAGCGCAGCGTTGACCCCGAGGCGCGCAGCAGGTATTGGTGAGCTTCTCCCTGGCCGTTGATTTCCACCGAGAGCGTATCGAACACCGCCGGCGTCATCTGCGAGGCCACGAAGCGCTGCCAGATCAGCTGGTACAGGCGGTACTGATCGCGCGTCAGGTGCTCTTTGAGGGATTGGGGCGTGCGCAGCACGCTGGTGGGGCGGATGGCTTCGTGCGCCTCCTGCGCGCCGCGGGTGCGCGTGCGATAGGTCGGCGGCGTTTCGGGGAGGTAGTCCTGCCCGTAGGTGTTCAGGATGAAATCGCGCGCCTCTTTTTGCGCCACCGGGGAGATGTTGGTTGAGTCCGTGCGCATATAGGTGATCAGGCCGGTTTGTCCGCCGTTGCCGATGTCGATGCCTTCGTATAGTTGCTGGGCGATGCGCATGGTGCGTCGGGCGGTGAAATTCAGCCGGCGGGAGGCTTCCTGCTGCATGGTGCTGGTGGTGAAGGGGGCTGCCGGTTTGCGTTTTCGCGTGCCGCGTTTGATCTTGAGGATTTCGTAACGGGCTGCCTCCATGTCCTCCAGCAGCGGCCTGACGTGTTCTTCGGAGGAGAGGGTGGGTTCCTCGTTATCCACGCGCGCCAGCTTGGCGAGGAAGCGGTCTTTCTTCGCTTTGGGGGTGAGTTCGGCTGCGATCGTCCAGTACTCTTCAGGTACAAAGGCCTCGATCTCGCGCTCGCGCTCGACGATCAGGCGCAGGGCGACGGACTGCACGCGCCCCGCCGAAAGCCGGCCGCGCACTTTGCGCCACAGGATCGGGCTGATGCTGTAGCCTACCAGCCGATCCAGCACCCGCCGCCCCTGCTGGGCGTTGACCAGATTCATGTTGATCTGACGCGGATGGGCAAAAGCCTCCTCGATGGCCGGGCGGGTGATCTCGTGGAACACCACCCGGCGGGCGCGCTCCGGCTCGATTTCCGCCGATTCCATCAGGTGCCAGGCAATCGCCTCGCCTTCACGATCCAGGTCGGTCGCCAGATACACTTCTTCGGCCTGGGCGGCCAGTTGCTTGATCTTCTTGACCACCTCGCGCTTCTCATTGGGGACGCGGTATTTGGGTTTGAAATTGTTCTCCACGTCCACCGAGAGTTGAGAGCGCAGCAAATCGCGCACATGGCCGATGGAGGCCTCCACGCGGTAACCCTTGCCCAGGTAGCGCCCCACGGTTTTGGCTTTGGCTGGCGATTCGACGATCACCAGCTTGCCGGAGCGTTTCACTTCTTTCTTTTTGCGTTTGCGCTGCGCCGGCTCGGGCGGAGTCAGCCCCTCGTGGGCGGGGGTTTTCCCCATGCGGTACAGACCGGTGCCGCACACCGCGCATTCCCCGCGGGTGGCCGGCGTGCCGGATTTGGTGAACACCGGCTGCGGGTTCTGGATTTCACGTTTTTGTTTGCATTTGACGCAATAAGCTTCCATTATTCTCTCTCCGCCGCTAGATTTCGGCGCGGCCCTGTTCCTTTAAAGTCTTGACGATTTGACGCACCTTCTGGGCGTCCTCTTTTCGGCATACCAGTAAGACATCGTCCATGTCCACCACCACCAGCCCTTCCACGCCGATGGTGACGATCAGGCGCTTGCTGGCTTCGGACTGGTAGATCAGCGTTTTTTGCGTCTCCAGCCCCAGGTGTTCGCTGTTGAGCACGATGTTGCCGGCCTCGTCGCTGGGGGACAGCACATCGAAGAGCGCTTCCCAGCTGCCCACGTCGTTCCAGCCCAGTTCGCCCGCCGGGATGACGACCACGTCCCTGGCGTTTTCCATTACGCCGTAATCGATGGTCTGCGGTTTGATCTGCGGCCAGATCTGTTCGATGCTCTGATGCGGATCGCCTGCCGCGTAGGCGGCGGCGATTTGTTGTAACTGACCGTGCAGTGTGGGCATCTGCAGGGCGAATTCCGCCAGGATGCGCTCCACCTTCCAGACGAACATGCCGGAGTTCCAGGCGTAGTCTCCGCTTTTCAGCATGGCGCGCGCTTTTTCCAGCGGCGGTTTTTCCACAAAGCGGCGCACGCGGAAGGTGGGGAAACCGGCGTGTTCGCCCAGCGGCTCGCCGCGCTGGATGTAGCCGTAGCCGGTTGCCGGGAAGGTGGGCGTGATGCCCAGGGTGACCAGGTGATCCTGCAGGGCGGCCTGATGCGCGGCGCGCAGCAGATCGCGGAAGAGCGCCTCGTTCTTGAAGATGTGGTCGGCGGTCAGCACGGCCATCACGGCCTGCGGGTCGCGCTGTTGCAGCGCCACCGCCGCCAGTCCGACCACGGAGGCCGTGCCGCGCGGTAGCGGTTCGAGCAGGTAGTTGGCGGCGGGGATTTGCGGGCACTGTTGCTGTAAGAGGGGTGCCTGATCCGCCGTGGTGACCACCAGGATGCGTTCGGCGGGGAACAACCCCTCCAGCCGGTCAACCGCGATCTGGAACAACGAGCGCGAGCCTGTGATCGGGATCATCTGTTTGGGCCGCGACTGGCGAGAGAGCGGCCACAGGCGTGTGCCCCCGCCCCCCGCCATGATCACGGCGTAAAAATGTTCATAGTGTTCGTTCAATGTCTTTCATCCTCGGTACGATAGGGTGCAGTGGCCTCGCCGACGGCGTAATACCGCATGCCGCCGGCCTGGCGCACCATCCCTTTGAGTTCCATCAGCGTGAGGGTGGCGGTGATCGTCTCGATCGGCAGGTTGAGGCGCAGACGAATTTCGTCCACGTGCAGAGGCTCGCTACCCAGCACTCGCAGGATTTGCACTTCGGTTTCGTTTTCCGGCAATGCCAGCCGCGCCTGCCGGTATTCGGTCACCAGGGAGAGCTCCAGCACTTCCAGAATCTCATCTGGATGCAGAAGGGGGTGCGCTCCCTGTTGCAGAAGCCGGTTTGGGCCGCGGCTCTGGGGGGCGAAGATGTTCCCTGGAACGGCGAAGACCTCGCGCCCCTGTTCGGCGGCGAATTCCGCCGTGATCAGCGCGCCGCTGCGTTCTCCGGCCTCCACCACCACGGTAGCCAGAGACAGGCCGGAGATGATGCGGTTGCGCGGCGGGAAGTTGCGCGCTTCCGGCGGTGTACCCAGCGGATAGTCGCTGAGCAAGGCGCCGTGTTCCACGATTGCGGCGGCCAGCTTGCGGTGTTCCGGGGGGTAGATGCGATCCACCCCGCAACCCAGCACGGCCAGCGTGCGCCCGCCGCTCTCCAGCGCAGTCTTGTGGGCGATGCCGTCCACCCCGCGGGCCAGTCCGCTGACTACGGTGATGCCGTTGCGCGCCAGGGTGTCGCAAATCTGCTCGCAAACCTGGCGGCCATACGCCGTCACGCGGCGGGTGCCGACCACGGCGACGGCCCACTCGTCCTCAGGGGTGAGCGTTCCCCGAAGATAGAGCACCGGCGGCGGCTGGGTGATTTCGCGCAGGCGGCGGGGATAGGCTTCGTCATTCCAGGTGAGCACCTGGATCGCTTGATTCTGTATGTTTTCCCAGATGCGATCCAGAGAGACGGCCTGACGTACGGCGAGCAGGCGTTCTACCAGCAGGTCGCTCAGGCCGGCGGCGCGCAACGCCTGGGGAGGTGCGTTCCAGGCCGCTTGCAGGTCGCCATCGAAAGCATCGAGCAGCCCTTGCAAGCGGACCGCCCCGATCCCCTTCACCAGGTTGAAACCGACCCAGTATTTGCGTTCGTCGCTCAACGCCACCCCCGGGTTTTCAACGGGTAAACGGCTGAAAAGCGTGCAGAGAATACCATAACGGTTTAATTTGTGTCAAGTTGGTTCATT
>RFKO01000285.1 GCA_003694235.1 Anaerolineae bacterium | reverse complement strand
CGCCGCTGCCATCCGCCGCCGCCGTTCCGCATCCTCCCGCTGCCGCCGCTTGCGCAGCACATACGCCGTCGCCGCCGCTCCGAACGCCAGCGCCGCACTCCCCCACAGGATGCGGTTGCTCGCCTTCGTCCCCCTGGCGGGGGCGGTTCCCTCAGGCAGGCTCGCCGGGGCGGCTCCGCCACCGGGCGGAGCGAGGGTTTTGACGGACGCCCCCGCCACGCTCGCGACCGCGGTCGGCGTCGCCGAGGGCCGGGGCGTCGCCGGGACGAGCGCACTGCCCGCCGTGGCCGTGACCCCCACCGTCGCTGTGGCCGTGGCCGTTGCCGTCGCCGTTGCCTGCGGGGTGGCGCTCGGCGGCAACGGTATCACCACCTGCCCTTCCGCCTGACGATGATGCCCCACCGCATCCCACACTTCCAGCGTCACCGTGTAGCTCCCCGGCGGGGCGATCACCCCGTCTCCAAACGCCCGATCCCACACGAACTCCCCCGGCGCGCCGCCCCATTCGTACACCCGCGCCGCCCAACGCCCCTGCGGGTCGCTGATGGTCAGCCTCACTTTCTTGATCGCCGCCGCTCCCGCTTCCACCTGCGGCTGAATACGCTCCCAGATGTACCATTGCGCCGGCAGTTCCACATGCGGTTTGGCGTTCTTCACGATCACCGTCACCCGCGCCGTGCTTTCCTGCCAGCCTGCCGCATCCCGCGCCCGCACCAGCACTTCATAGGCGCCGTTCTTCACCCTCGTGGTATCCCAGTTGTAGCGCCAGTTCCCGCCGCCATCTGCGCTCAATGCCTGCCAACTCGTCCCCCCATCCAGCGACATTTCCACCAGCGCCACCCCCGAGGCGCCATCCACACTGCTCCCTTCCAGAGTCAGCGTCCCCTCCACCGTCACCGTGCTCCCCTCCGGCGGGTTGCTGAACGCCGAATGCGGCGGTCGCAGGTCTATGTTCACTTCGTAGTTCCCGCTCACTTCGTGCCCCGCAGCATCCCGCACGCGGTAGTTCAGCGTGTGCCGCCCTTCTCCGCTCAGCGAAAGCGCATCCACCGCCTGCCAGCTCCCGCCATCGGCCTGCGCCTGCTTCAGCGCCACCCCCGAAGTAGCGTCGCTGGCGCTCAACGTGAACGTCACCGGCTCTGCCGTGTACCATCCGTTCTGCCCCAGGCTGCCGCTCAGCCCCGCTTCCACCTGCGGCGGCTGCGTGTCGAGCCGCACGTTCAGCGTCCCCTGGCGCGAACTGTCGCCGTAATCGGAGAGCGCCCAGTACGTCAGGCTGTGCTCTCCCTCGCTCTCCACCGGCACTTCGCACGTCGCCCCGGCGCACGCGAACGCCAGCCCGTCCAGCGTCCCCTCCACCGCCACGATGCTGTAGCCGCTCAACGGCTCCGCCCCTTGCACCGTCACGCTCAGACCCCCGGGCACCAGCCGTTCTCTCCCGCCGCGGCGCAGACCGGCGTCCCGCTCACCGTGGCTTCGGGATAGTAGCGCGTCTCGGTGGTGGTCACCGTCTCGACGCGGTAGGCCGGGGTGCAGGAAGAATTGTCCGCCACCCAGCCACACAAGGCCTGCTGCCGCTCGGTGGAAGGGTGCTCATCGCAGGGATGGTTGATGATGCAGGTCTCGTCGCCGTTGGTCAATTCCCATTGGTCATTGTCCGGGTCGCGCACGCGCTCCTGGTGCGATACTTCCACGGTATAGGCGCGGTTCGGGCCGAGGTAATCGGCCACGGCGCGAACCGCCGGAACGAGCAGCGCAAGGGTCAGCAGGATGATGAGCAGGGGACGGCGAATAACAAGGCGCATGGCAGTTTCCCTCCTCCGGAGCGGCGATGTATTGGGAGCTATTTTAGCCGCGGCGCGCCGTCCGTCAAGGGGGGGCGACCTTGCAATTTTGTCAGGAAGGGAGGGAGCACTAAAAAGTTGTTATTGATGTTCGCCAAAATGTGTTGAACGCGCCTGGTCAGGTGCACCGCAGAGTGCGCAGAGATCGCTGAGATTTTATGGGCGGCTTTGAGAGCCGTGCAATTCTGTCGCGAAACCTGCGCTTTTTGAAGCACATTTTCAATTTTTCTCTGCGTACTCCGCGTTCTCCGCGGTGAATTCATTTGTCCTCTACAACTTTTTAGCGCACTCCAAGGGGAACAGCCAGCGCGTTTCAATCAGGACTGTGGTAAACTTTCCCCACGCCAGAGGCAGGGAACGGAACGTTAACCCACAACCCAGGAGAGGCCGCTATGCTGACACTTCCCGAAAAAGTTTTGTTCCTGCTGGCCGTGCTCGCCAGCCTGTACTACACCGCCCGCGGCGTGCAGCGCATCATCCGCCTGATCGGCAGCGGGCAGGGCAAACCCGAGTGGGGGCTGATCCCCAAACGGCTGGTCACCGCTCTGGTAAAAACGGTGGCGGTACTCCCCACCTGGCGCCTGCGACCGGTCACCAGCCTGTTCCACGCTTTCGTGGTCTGGGGGTTTTCGTACTATCTGCTGGTCAACGTGGGGGACGTGCTGGCCGCTTACATCCCGGATTTCCACTTCCTGGGCACGGGCGCGTTGGGGAACCTCTACCGCCTGGGGGCCGACCTGCTCAGCGTGGGCGTGCTGGTGGGGATGGTCTACCTGATGATCCGCCGCTTCGCCGTCAAACCCGGCCCGCTTTACCCCCACAAGGACGAGCAACTGCACCCCAAGGCGCGCAAAGGCATCTCGCGCGATTCGGCCATCGTGGGCGCGTTCATCATCCTGCACGTCGGCTTTCGCTTTTTGGGCGAATCCTTCCACCTGGCGCTGGAGGGCCGTGACGCCTACCAGCCTTTCGCCAGCGCGGTCGCCGGATTGTGGGCCGGCCTCTCGCCCGCGGCGCTGACCGTGATGGTGCACGTCTCCTTCTGGCTGGCGCTGGGGTTGATCCTGGCCTTTTTGCCCTACTTCCCCCACTCCAAGCACATCCACCTGTTCTTCGCCCCGCTCAACTTCCTGCTCAAGCCGGAGCGCCGCTCGATCGGTGCGCTCAACCCGCTGGATTTTGAAGATGAGAGCATCGAGCAGTTCGGCGCATCCACCATCAACGACCTGGGCTGGGAACAACTGATGGACGCCTATGCCTGCATCATGTGCAACCGCTGCACCGAGGTCTGCCCCGCGGCGCATACCGGCAAGGCGCTCTCCCCGGCGGCGCTGGAGATCAACAAACGCTACTACTTCAATTACGACGCCAACGGGAACGAACCGCCGCCGCTGGTCGGCACGGTCATCAGCGCGGAAGCCGTGTGGGCCTGCACCGCCTGCGGCGCGTGCATCGACATCTGCCCGGTGGGCAACGAACCGATGCGCGACATCCTCGACATCCGCCGCGGCCTGGTGCTGATGGAGAACGACTTCCCCGAACAATGGCAGACCGCCTTCCGCGGCATGGAGCGCACCGCCAACCCGTGGAACATCCCGCCCACCGAGCGCATGAAGTGGGCCGAAGGCCTGGACGTACCCACCATCGAAGAGAACCCCGAACCGGAATACCTGTGGTGGGTGGGCTGCGCGCCGGCCACCGACGCCCGCGCCCAGAAGACCGCCCGCGCCTTCGCCAAAATCCTCAACGCCGCCGGCGTCAACTACGCCGTGCTGGGCGAAGCCGAGACCTGCACCGGCGATTCCGCCCGCCGCGCCGGCAACGAGTACCTGTTCTACGAACTGGCGCTGGGCAACGTGGAGACCCT
>RFKO01000045.1 GCA_003694235.1 Anaerolineae bacterium | reverse complement strand
TGTATCCCTGGGATCGAGGCACCAACTTCGCGGTGGAGATCGGCCGCCGGGCCGCGCGGCTGATGCTGGGAAGCGATTGATCTCCGCGTGCTCCGCGCCAGCCCTGGGGTTCGACAGATTCACACCCGCCACGCTCATTTCAGGGCGTCAAAATATGCTAGAATCTGCCGTATGAAGAGGAAGTTCCTGCTATTTCCCACTGCGTTAATGTTCGCGCTGCTGGCATGCAGCCTGTTCACCCAATCCGGCAGCGAGCAGGCGGCCGCGCCAGCCGCCCCTGCGACACACATTCTCTTTCAGGATGACTTCGCCGACCGCACCAGCGGTTGGGGTTACATGGACGTGGTGCAAGGCATCACCGATTACGAAAACGGCATCTACCGCATCCGCGTGGATGAGCCGGAGTACGACCTGTGGGCCACGCCCGGCCTGACTTTCGACGATGTGCGCATCGAGGTGGAAGCCACCAAAGCCGCCGGCCCGGACGACAACCGCTTCGGCCTGATCTGCCGCCATCAGGATGTGAACAACTTTTACGTCTTCTACATCAGCAGCGATGGCTACTACGGCCTGGGGAAAGTGCAGGACGGTGTGTTTTCGCTGCTCGGCATGGATGAGTTGCTGCCCCACGATGCCATCCGCCAGGGTGCGGCGACCAATCACATCCAGGCAGATTGCCTCCAAAACCGCCTGTCGCTGTATGTCAACGGCACGCTGCTGGGCGAAGCCAGCGACGACGCCTTCTCGTCGGGCGAGGTCGGCGTGATCGCCGGCGCTTACGGTACAGGCGGGGTTGACATCCATTTCGACAACTTTATCGTGCGCGCCCCCTGAACGACATGAAGATTTACCTGGACACGGTAGGCTGTCGCCTCAACCAGAGCGAGATCGAAGCCTTCGCGCGGCAATTTCGCGCCGCCGGACACACGCTGGTGGCCTCTCCGGCGGAAGCCGATCTGACGGTGATCAACACCTGCGCGGTCACGCAGGCCGCGGCAGCCGACTCGCGCAAGAAAATCCGCGGCGCGGCGCGCGCCGGCAGCTCCGCAGTGATTGCCACCGGATGCTGGGCCACCCTCGAACCGCAGCAGGCCGCCGCGCTTCCCGCCGTGAAGCAGGTTGTGCCCAACGAGCGCAAAGACCTGCTGGTGGCGGAGGTGCTGAACGTGCCGCCGCAAACTTTCGACCGCGAGCCGCTGGAACGGCAGCCGCTTCCCGGCCTGCGCATGCGCACGCGCGCCTTCATCAAAGTCCAGGATGGCTGCGACAACCGCTGCACCTTCTGCATCACCACCGTGGCGCGCGGCGGCGGGCGCAGTCGCACCACCGAGCAGGTGCTCCAGGATGTGCGCGCCGCGCTGGCCGGCGGAGCGCAGGAAGTGGTGCTCACCGGCGTGCACCTGGGCTCATGGGGACAGGATTTCCCCTCACCGGAGCATCTGCGCACGCTGGTGAAAGCCATTCTGCAAGAGACCGACGTCCCGCGCCTGCGGCTCTCCTCCCTCGAACCGTGGGATTTAAGCCCGGCTTTCTTCCAGCTGTGGGAAGACCGGCGGCTGGCCCGCCATCTGCACCTGCCGCTGCAATCCGGCTGCGCAGCCACGCTGCGACGGATGGCACGCAAGACCACCCCCGAAGCGTTCGCGCGCCTGGTCGAAACTGCCCGCGCCGCCATCCCCAACGTAGCCATCACCACCGACGTGATCGTCGGCTTCCCTGGTGAAGACGAACGAGAGTTCGAGGAAAGCCTGGCCTTTGTGCAACAAATGAATTTTGCCGGCGGCCATGTCTTCACCTATTCCCCGCGTCCGGGGACAGCCGCAGCGAAGATGCCCGCCCAGGTGCCGCACAACGTGCGCAAAGAGCGCAACGCCGCCATGCGCGCCGTGCTGGAAGCCAGCGCCCGCGCCTACCAGCAGCGCTTCCTGGGCGCTCGCCTGAGCGTGCTGTGGGAAAGCGCCACCGCCCTCGGCCCGCAAGGCTGGCAACTCAGCGGACTGACAGACAACTACCTGCGCGTGCGCGCCCGCGCTCCCCAGAAATTATGGAACAAGATTACGCCGGTCACCCTAACGGCATGGAGCGAGCAAGGCCTGATCGGTCAGATTTTGTAACCCCCAGGAGGTTTTCATGTCCAGTGAATGCCTGTTTTGTAAAATCATCGCGGGGGAACTTCCCAGCGAGACAGTGTACAAAGACGAACAGGTTACTGCCTTTCGCGACATCAACCCCGTCGCCCCAACCCACGTTTTGATCGTTCCCAACAAACACATCGCCTCGACGAACGAACTGAGCGAGGAAGATGAGCAGGTGGTCGGTCATCTCTTCACCACGGCGCGCAAAATCGCCGAACAGGAAGGCGTGGCCGAATCCGGCTACCGGCTGATCATCAACACCGGCCCGGACGCAGGGCAGGTTATCTTTCACCTGCATCTGCACCTGCTGGGCGGCCATCGGATGCGCCATCCGATGGGCTGATCACCCCTCCTCCAACAGACGACGATACAACTGTTCCATCGCGGCCGAGGGGCCAAGCCCTAAAACGTCCTCCATATTGCGACAATACTGCTGATACTGGCGGGCTACCGCCCCGCGGTCGCCGCGGCGCGCGTACACACGCATCAACAAGCCGTGTGCCGTTTCCAAACAGGCATCTACCTCCAGCAGGCGCTGCGCAAGTCGGTGGCAGTCCTCCAGACGCTGGTGGTGGAAATACATCTCTGCCAGCATGTTTGCCGCCTGGATAAACATCTGACGGTAACCTTCCCTCAACGGCTCGACCCACAAACCATCGAACGTATACAGATAGTCCCCTCTATAAAGCGCTACAGCGCGCTCGAAATACTGCATCGCCTCCTCTTCGTCGGCCGCCTGCCCGGCCTGTTGAATAAGCACCTCGAAATCCTCAGCATCATAGCGATAAGAGATATCACGATTGAAACGATAGCGACCGGTGCGCAGATCGTATAACACGGCCTCTTTGCCCAAGGCGCGACGCAGGCGATAAACGGCGTTTTTGACCTGCCGGCTCAAGCGCGTCCCCTCGCTGTGCGGCCAAAACTCGCGCCCCAGCGTTTCCCGGTCGGCCCCCTGCGAGTGGGCAAGCAGGTAGTAGAATATCTCCCGCACCGTACGCTGGTTGGCCCATTCCGGGGCAGTAACCAATTGGCCATCTCGGTAAATGCGCGCCTCTCCCAACGATTGAATGCGCAAACCGGTTTTCGCCGGAGTGATCGAGGCGTGCAAGCGGCTCAGCTCTCTGCGCAGTTGGGGAATCTGGCGCTCGAAGTCATCCACCGCCTTCAACAGCCGTCGCCAACCCGGCCGATCGCCGACAAACTCCTGCAAGCGGTTCAGTTCCCCCGCCAGCGAAAGCGCATCAACCACCAGGGGTTGAAAAGCATCCTGCTGTTCCAGCCCCTCGAAAAACACGGGAGCGTACTTCTCAATGGTCTCGACGGAGGCCATGCGCGCCCCGGCCCACATCAACCAGAACACAGCGCGCAACGCCTGCAGGCGCTCGCCGCCGGTGGAAAACACCCCCAACGCATCTTCCAGCATCGAGACGGCCGCTTCTACCTCGCCCTGAAAGAGCTGCAGAATGCCATACTCCAGCAGCCATGCGCCTGCCGGTGAGGTGCTGCCAAAGTGGGTGGCGCTCTCTATCAACATCTGGCGGGCTTCATCCCAGGCCGCCTGCATGCGCAGCAAGCGCGCCTGCGCAATGGGGAGATAGGTGCGCAGGGCGCGCTCGTCCATCTCCGCCGCCAGCGTCCCGCTGCGCTGATAAAACTGTTGCGCCAGGGGTAACGCTTCCAGATCGGCGAACAAATCCCCCAATCCGGCGAGGACAAAAGCCTGCATACGCACATCCCCACCGCGGCGGGCGTACGCCAGGGCGGTGCGAAAATGCTCCTCCGCCTGGCGATAATCTCCCCGCTGGAGCGCCAGCACGCCCATGTTATTGAGCACAAACGCCAGCCTGCCGCTGCGGCGGCTCTCTTCCCAGACGCGCCGGGCGCGGGTATAGTGCTCGTCTGCTCGCCGCCACTCCCCCAGATTCATATAGAGCCAGCCCAGGTCTGCATCCAGGCGGGCGACATCCTCCCGATTCTTCAAATCGAGAAAGCCCTGCCGCGCCTGTAGCAGCAGCTCAATCGCCCGCTCCACCTCTCCCCGATGAGCAAACGCCAGCCCAAGCTCGCGCCGCGCCTCACACAGAACAGCCCGAGGCAATGAGGGATGCTTTTCCATCAGGGACAGCGCGCGCAGAGCGCATTCTTCACCCCGCAAGGGGTTTCCGGCCAGACGCGCCGCCGCCGCCTGCCAGACCAGGTTGCGCGTCAGCATATCCGCCTGAAGATCAAGATCAAAATGTTGCTCGGCCTCCTGAAGCACCTCGAGCGCCTGCCGCGGACGGCCTCGCTCGATCAGCGCCGCACCGCGCAGCGAATGCAGCACAGGGTGTTCTTCCAGCATCGGAAACGGCAATTGCTCCAGCCATTCCAGCAGCAGGCTGCTCTGCCCCTGAGTGAGCAGCGCCAATCCGGCCCGCTCCAGAAACGCCACCAGCTGCATCTCATCCCCCCGCTGACGGCAGGCGCGATAGGCTTTTTCCCACGCCTGCTGTCGGGAAAACACCTCCACCATGCGCTCCAGTTGACGGTCCATCTCCTCCGGCGCTTCGCGGCGATAGCGATCAACCAGAAAATCAGCAAACAGATGATGATAGCGCAACCAGAGGCCATCGGCCTCCACAACCTGAACGAACAAATTGCTCTGCACCACCTCATCCAGCAGCGCTTCCCAGGAAACGCCCGGAGGCGGCTCGCCGAGCACCTCCGCACACAAGCGGCTGTTGAACTCCCCCAGCAAAGCGGTTTGCATCAAGAAACGCCGCCGCGGCAGAGGCTGCTGCTCCAGAACCTGCTGCGCCAGATAATCGTACAAATCCACCTGCACCACGCCGCCCCAACCGGAGGAGACCGAGCGCGGCACAGGCACCGGATCGCGGCGCATCAGCACCGCCGCGATCCAGCCGCCGGTTTCCGTGATCAGCTGCTCGGCTTCCTCCGGCGTGAGAAAGCGTTGAAACTTTTTCTCAAACAGGGAACGGATCTCCCCCGGCTGAAATGCCAGTTCATCCATGCCGAACCCTTTGACCTGGGCGCGCCCGATCAGCAGCGGCAGGGAGGGGAGGCTCAACAACGAGCGCGAGGAAATCACCAGGTGGCAGTTTTCGTCCATTTCCTGTCCGAAGCGGCTGATGAACTCGTTGACCGCGGCGCTGGAATCCACCAGGTGATAGTCATCCAGCACCACCACAAAGTGTTCATCCACATGTTCATAGATGTCGTTCACCAGCACGCTCACCAGGGCAGGGATGTCCACCTCTCCGGCACGGCTCTCCAGGAAAGCGGTACTGTTTTCGCCAAAAGCGGGGAAAACGCGTTGAATAGAAGCGATCAGATGGGCAGCCAGGCGAAAAACGTCCTGATCGAATTCATCCAGGCTCAACCAGCAAACGGCGACATCCTGCCGATGGGCAAAATCCACCAGCAAAGAGGTCTTGCCATAACCTGCCGGGGCGGAGATCACCACCAGGCGATAGTCCAGCACATCCGCCAGCATGTCGAGCAGGCGGGGGCGCGAGAGCAGGTCCGCCCGCCGGCGGGGGATGATCAGCTTGGTGCGGGTGATCGGTATAGACATAGCCGGCCTCTCTTTGAGTATATCACGCTGTTGTGAGCGATTTGACAAACGCGCCGCCTCATGCTACAATGCACCCGCTTTGCAGGTGTATTCTGCTATCGCCCGGTCGGAGCACTCCCGCCGGGCTTTTTTGAAATTCCGGCCGCACAACGGCCCCAAATCAGGACTCAATCTCCCC
>RFKO01000284.1 GCA_003694235.1 Anaerolineae bacterium | reverse complement strand
GCGGTGGGTGTGGCCGACCAGCATCAACGCAGGCGCAGGGCGGATCAGGCGCGCGATCAGTCGGTCGGTCATTTCCGGATAGATGCCGCTGCGGTTGCCACGCATGGAAGCGTGCACGGCGCGCACTTCGCCGCCTGCGGTCTGCTCACTGATCTCATCGGGCAGCGCTCTGAGGTAGGCGATCTGGTCTTGCAGTCGCCGATACGTCCAGTGGCTGTAGCGGTAGATTTCGAACAGCGGGCCGTTGTGGGGGGCGTCGGGCTGGTCGTGGAAGAGGACATAATCCTCGTGATTGCCTTTGAGGATCAGCCAGCCTTCTTCGTTTTGTTTGCGGCGGATCAGGCGCAGCACCTCCACCGGCCGCGGCCCGCGGTTGACGATGTCGCCGGCCACAATCACGCGGTCTGGTTGCCAGCGCTCCAGGTGATCGAGCACGGCGAGCAGGGCGGGATAGTTGGCGTGGATATCGGCCAGGACGGCGATTTTCATCCCTCAACCATGTCGAAGTAATCCTGGGTTACGGTCGCGGCCGGGTCGGCGCCCAGGTAGATCAGCAGTTTTTCGGCGATGTCGGCTTTGTACTCGGCGTCGCGCAGGCTCCATGTGCGGCTTTTGACTTCCAGGAAGGTGCCCAGGTCGGGCTGGTCGATGCGATCCAGGTTGATGTAAAACTCGGTGCCCTGGAAGAGCACCCGCCAGCGCAGGCGGTCTTTCTCGATGAAGATTTCGCTGCTGGGATTGAAGTATTCGCGGTAGAAGCGCAGCGAGTGGACTGCCGGGGCATAGTAGCGACTGCGGGAGAGCAGCACGCCGCTGGGGAAGTGCTTCTCGCGCGCCGGCCCGATCATCGTCAGGCGGTAGCGCACTCTGGCTACCTGCCCGTCTTCACCGATGAACTCGTCCTCACGGTAGCGCAGCTGCCCCTGAGAGGGGTCATCGAAGCGGAAGTAGGTATCGTATTCGTGGTAGTGACGCGTGTACAAAATCTCGATGTCGGGTTTTTCCAGGTTCTGGAGGACGACCTGAGGATCGGGGATGCGCACCTTGACCTGTACCTCGAAGCTTTCCTGCTCGGCGGCTCCGCCGATGGCGATCAACTTGGAGAGCACGGATTGCTCGCGCTCGATCAGGAAGGCATCGATGCGGCGGGCGAAATCCGCTGCCTGAGCCAGCCATTCGTCTACGTCGGCGGTGAGCAGCTGACGGGCGCGCATCAGCCAGCGGCCGTTGACCATCACGTCGCTCACATCGGTGGATTTTGCAGCGTACACCAGTTGGGCGTAAATCCCATCGGGGTCACGGCGGAAGCGAGGGGCATTGTGCAGGGGGTGGATGTCCACCAGAATCAGGTCGGCGCGCTTGCCGGGCTCGAGCGAGCCGGTGATGTCGCCCAGGTGCATGGCTTCCGCTCCCAGGCGGGTGGCCATCAGCAAGGCGGTTTTGGCGGGCAGGCGGGTGGGGTCGCCGGAAATGCCTTTGGCCAGCAGCGCAGCCAGGCGCACTTCTTCGAACATGTCCAGGTCGTTGTTGGAGGCCGGGCCATCGGTGCCGATGCCTACTTTGACACCGGCCTTCAGCATGTCCACCACCGGCGCGACCCCGGAAGCCAATTTGAGGTTAGAGGAGGGATTGTGGGCGACGCCCGCGCCGTGGCGCGCCAGGGTTTGCATTTCGCCCAGGTCCACATGCACGCAGTGGGCGGCCAGCACCCTGGCGTCGAAAAGCCGCTGGCGTTCCACATACGGGATGACGGACAGGCCGTGTTCCTTGAGCGAGTTTTCCACTTCCAGCCTGGTTTCGGCCAGGTGCGTGTGCAAGGGGACATCGAACTCGGCGGCAATGGCAGCCGAGGCGCGCAGAATGCCCTCGGTACAGGTGTACGGCGCGTGGGGGGCGATCGAAGGGACGATCAGGGGGTGGTTGACCCAACGTTTGATGTAGTCTTCGCTGTATTCCAGCGCTTCTTCGAAAGAGTTGGCGTCGGGCGAGGGGAATTTGAGCACGGTTTGCGCGCATAATCCGCGCAGACCGATCTCCGCCGCGGCTTTGGCGACCTCTTCCTCGAAGTAGTACATGTCGGCGAAGCAGGTCACGCCGGAGCGGATCAGTTCGGCGCAGGCCAGCGAAGTGCCCAGGCGGACGAACTCCGGCGAGACGAATTCACGCTCCACGGGCATCATGTATCCCAACAGCCAGACATCCAGGCGCAGGTCGTCTGCCAGGCCGCGCAGCAAGGTCATCGGGATGTGGGTGTGGGCGTTGACCAGGCCGGGCATCAAGACTTTGCCGCTGCAATCCACGACCTCGTCACTCTGGTAGTTTGCCAGGATATCGTCCTGCGGCCCCACAGCGAGGATGGAGTCGCCGCTCACGGCCAGCGCGCCGGGCTCGAAAATTTGCATCTCCTCGTCCATCGTCAGGATGATGGCGTTGGTCAGCAGGGTGTCAACTTTGGGGGTCATGTTCGTCCTTTCCGATTCTACGAATAAAGTCCAGACACAGGTTGACGCTCCAACGCGTGGCGAGTTGCGGCGGCCCGCCGAAAGTCCGGGTTGTGGTTTTCTCTCCCCGGGGGGTGAGCAGGGCGATGTGGAGCGTTTGCCGGGTCTCGCCGGGGATCAGGCTGGCGCCCAGACCGGCGGAAGCGGAGCGCTTCTGGCAGGTGGCGCGCAGAATGGCTTGCAATTGCGGCAGAGAGGGTTGTTCGGTGAGCATGTCGCCGCCCAGGAAGGGGCCATCGGCTGCCGCCAGGCGTTGGATCAGCCGTCCGCCGAGGTTGGCTTCCACCACTGCCAGGTTCCATTCCTGCGCGGCGATCGTTCTCAAGGCTACCTGCTCAAGCGTCTCGTCATCTGCGCCGTAGATCCAGTTGCCCAGTCGTTGGCGAAGTTCGGCTTCCACCGAGGCGATCAGGCGGTCGGCTTCTGCGGCGCTCTCGGCCTTTGCGGTGATGCGCACATCCACCTGCCCGGCATGGGCTGCCAGGCCGACGGTCGGGTTGGAGAGGCGCTCCAGGTCGCCGATGCGGGCGTCGATTTGTGATTCGCCCACGCCGGAGGTGTGCAGCACGCGGGCCCGGATGATGCTGTTGAGCCGGAAGCGTTCTTTGAGATAGGGGAGCACGCGCGTTTGCAGCAGGTGTTCCATCTCGCGCGGCACGCCGGGGAGCGAGATCACCGCGCTGTTTCCCGTCTCCATGATGAAGGCCGGGGCGGTGCCCACCGGGTTCTCGATGGGGATGGCGCCCTTGGGGATGCGCGCCTGCCGGCGGTTGTTCTCCGTGGGTTTCCGCCCGTAGCGTTGAAATCGTTCCAGGATTTGCTGCCAGAGTTCGGGGCGAAACTCGGTTTCCACGCCGAAGGCCAGCGCGACGGCCTCGCGGGTGGGGTCGTCCACGGTGGGGCCCAGGCCGCCGGTGGTGATGATGATCTCAGCGCGTTGCAAGGCCTCGCGCAAAATCTGGGCGATGCGTTCCCGGTTATCCCCGACGGTTGAGGTGCGATACAAATCAACCCCGATGTCGCGCAGGGCGCGCGCGATGTGGTGGGTGTTGGTGTCCACGGTCTCGCCCAACAACAATTCGGTGCCAATGGTGATGATTTCGGCTGTGGGCATGATTACACCACGTTGATCTCCCGGATCGGGCGACCTTCTTCGAAGCGCGCCAGATCGAGCATGGAGACATCCACGGTGGATGCCTGGCCGTCGAGGATGATCTCGGCCATCAGCTTTCCGGCCACCGGCCCGTGCATGAATCCATGCCCGGAGAAACCGGCCACGATGTAAAAACCTTCCACCGGGGTCTTGCCGAAAATCGGATGGGCGTCTGGTGTGTTTTCGTACAGGCCTGCCATGCGAGAAGCCACGCCGGCGGTCTCCAGCAGGGGCAGGCGGGCGATGGCGGCTTCCATGTGGGTGAGTTCCCAGTCGGGGTCGACGCGCTGGTCGAAGCCGATTTTTTCGTTGGGGTTGGACATGCCGGTGAGCAGGCCGTCCCCCTCGGGGTGGAAGTACAGCGATTGGGCAAAATCGATCACGAAGGGGAAGTCGGCCGGCAGATCGGGGAGCGGGGTAGTGGTCAACCACTGGCGGCGCAGCGGCGTGATGGGGATGGGCACGCCGGCCATCTGGCCGATCAGGGCAGCCCACGGCCCGGCCGCGTTGACCACGCAGGGGGTGCTGATCTTCCCCGCGGAAGTGATGACGGCCTTCACGGCACCGTGCTCCACCTCAATATCCGTCACGTTGATGCCGCTGAGCGGGGTGGCCCCCAGACGGCGGGCAGCGTTGATATAACCCATCACCACGCCGTTGGGATCGGCCAGGCCGTCTTCGGGGTTGAACGTGCCGCCCAGCACGTCGTCCAGATTCATCATCGGCAGGCGTTCGCGGATTTCGTCTCCATCCAGCCATTGGGTTTCCACGCCCAGGCGGTTTTGCAGGGCAACATTGCGGCGGAAGGTTTCCACGTCCTCGGGGCGGGTGAGCAGGAAGAGGTAGCCGATTTTGCGGTAGTCCACCGCCTGGCCGGTTTCTTCTTCAAAGGTTTCCAGCATGGGCAGGCTGGCGAGCGACAGGCGGATGTTGATTTCGGTGGAGAACTGGTAGCGTACGCCACCGGCGCAGCGCCCCGTGGCGCCCAGGCCGAAGAATTCTTCTTTTTCCAGCAAGACGACGTCTTTCTGTCCGCGCGCGGCGAGGTGGTAGAGTGTGCTGGCGCCCATCACCCCGCCGCCAATGATGACGATATCGGCTGTGGTGGGAAGAGTCATGGGGATATCTCCTGGTTAGTGTTGGTTTAAGAGTCTGTCGGATTTTTATTTACGCGCCTTGTTGTTCGCTTCATGATAACGCTATGCCTTCGCGCTGGATGCGTTGCAAGAAGGGATCGCCTTCGCTCAGACGGCGTTCCACTTCCTCCTGGGTGTAAACCAGCAGGTCCACGCCGCGCTCGAGATCGAAGTAAGGGAGGAAGGTGAGAATGCGCTGGTGGGGGTCTTTCTCCTTACTATGGTGCAGGGTGATGAGAATATCCACGTCGCTGATGGCGGTGTAATCTCCACGCGCCAGCGAACCAAAGAGAGAGATTGAGCGCACTTCGGGGTGCTGAGTTTTGATATCCCTGGCGATCTCGCACAAGTGCTTTAGTAGAGCATCACGATCTAGATAGAGCACTTTCACAGAATT
>RFKO01000283.1 GCA_003694235.1 Anaerolineae bacterium | reverse complement strand
TGCCAGCCGGCATCACGGGCGCGCTTGAAATGCTCCACAAACCACGCGGCGGGGAAGTTGGCTTCGTCGCCGGCCAGGTCTAACGCCACAAGGTGCTCTTTTTGCGTCAGCAGAGCCTCGAGTTCCTTCCAGGCGATCTCCGGCCCATAGGTGCGGCTGAGAATGCCGATCAGGTTGACGCGCACGCCGAAATCGCGCGCCCCCTGCTGCACCCCCTCCACCACGGCGGCGGTCACCCCCGCGGGGTCGAGGCCGTGAGGTTCGGCCATGAACCAGGGGCTGAAGCGCAACTCGATGTAGTCGATTCCCTCGTTGCGGGCATCCTCTACGTTTTCATAAGCTATCCGGCGGCAGGCATCGTAATCCACCAATACGCCGGTCATCCATTCGAATTTTTCCAGGAAGGCCATCACGCCCGGCTGCGGCTCGGTGATTTGCACGTACGGGCGCAGAGATTCCACCTCCCAGGCGGGTAACGGCAGGTTGTGTTGACGGCCGAGATCGAGGATCGTCTCCAGCCGAACGCTGCCATCCAGATGGCGGTGGAGGTCAATCAGGGGAAAAGTTGTGTCTATATAGTTCATTGGTTCATTAGTTCATTGGTTCATTAGTTCATTGGTGCACTGGTTCATTGGTCGCCAAGGATGAGCGCGAGATCATACGGAGCAGAAGGATCATACTCAAAGCGCAGGTTATGCGGCTGCACACCATAGCGTTGCACCAGATAACGCAAAGTATAAGGACGGCCCACGTGCATCAGCAACACGCTGGCGGTGTAATACCCATCCGCCGCACCGACTTCGACCACCTGCGCTCCTTCCGCCCGCAATTCGGCCGCAACCCGCTCGGCCTTGCCGGGATCACTGCTGCCGTTGAGTACGGCGATGCGAGCGGCTTCCTGCAACATCCGTTCACGATCATCGCCAGGAGTGAGCGGGCTGAGCGACCCGGAAGTGGCAAAAATTTCATCTCGCAATACGCGAATGCGATCCGGGTAAGGGACGAGAATGCTCAAATTATCCGGCGACCAGCCAAAGGCAACATAGTTTGTATCAATCACGCCAGAGCGGATGTTCTCGCGCGGGATGCTGGCTGCCAGCACCGCCAGGCGAATCATATCATCCAACGACATATTTGTGGTAATGCCATCGGCCAGCTGGCGGTACAGGGTGGGAGCTTTCTTGACCAACACAGGGAGCAGGTTGAAATCCAGAATGCGGTCGCGGATGGCAAGCACTACCTGCTGCTGCCGTCTGGCACGGTCGAAATCGCCGTTACCCGTGCTGCGATTGCGCGCATAAGCCAGCGCCAGGTCTCCGGGGAGGGTCTGCACGCCGGGTTTGAGGACTTTGTTCTCGTCAAAAAGCGGGTCAACTTCGATCTCGTAAGGAATATCCAGTTTCACGCCGCCCAGTTCGTCTATGAAGGCGATAAAAGCCTGAAAGTCAATCACGGCGTAGTAATGGATCGGCACCCCAATCACCAGTTCGACAGTTTTGACCGCCAGTGTAGGGCCGCCGATAGCATGAGCGGTGTTGATTTTGCCATGCCCGTAGCCGGGGATGTTCACCCACAGATCGCGCGGCACAGAGAGCATGCCAGCGGTTTTGGTGACCGGATCGAGGCTGAGCAACATCATGGTGTCGGAACGCGAGCGCCCCTGACCGGCGATCCAGTCGCGGTAATCCAGCCCCATCACCAGCACCGTGACGCGCTCCTTGCCATCCCAGGGAATGAGCGTTGGCGTGGGGGTCAGCGAGAGCGAGGGAACAGGCGGTTGCGTCGGCGTCGAGGCGGGCATCTCTCCTGTGGAGGGCGGTGAGGGCGTGCCGGTGGGGAATTGAGGGGTGAATCCCGGCGGCCGCGGTGTGGTCAACGCGGTGAGTGCCCGGCTGTAACCGAACTGGCGGGCAAGCACAAACGCAGCCAGCCCAAGCAGCAGAGAGAAAGCCACCCCACCCAACAGGAGTAACCACCTGGAGGGCGAATGTCGACGCGGAGCAGGAGCAAAGGGAGCAGACATGGCGTTTACGGCGTTCCAGCAGGGGCGGAGGTATCAGTCGGCGGCGGGAGAGGCGTATCCGTCGGCGGAGGCAGGGGCGTGTCCGTCGGCGGCGGGAGAGGGGTATCGCTCGGCAACGGCGACGGCGTGGCGGAGGGTTGAGGCGTGTCCGTCGGCAGGAGAGGGGTGTCACTCGGCAGCGGCGTGGTGGAAGGCGTAGTCGTGGGGAAAGGTGTCTCGGTAGGGAGAGGCGTAGCCGTGAAGGTAGCGGTCACTGTAGGGGTTGCAGAGGAAGGCAAAACGCTGCCCGTGGCAGTCGGCGTCGGGGAGTCGCCGGCAGTGGGCGAAAGCGTGGCGGTCGGCGTCGGGGAGGGCAAAATCGGAGTCGCGGTGGGGACATGCGTGGGCGGAGAGCAGCGATATGCCACCGTGGTCGCGGTCGGTTCCAGGGTGGCATTGCTGTAATACGCAAACGCTTGTTGATATTGCGCCTGCGCGGCGCACCAATCCCCTTCGGCGGCCAGCTTGTCGCCATAGTGGATCAATGACCAGTGATAACGCCACGCAGCGGTCAACCCACTGGCATCGTGCAGGCCGGGAACGGCGGCAGCCAGTTGCCCGAAATAATGCACCGCCTGCTCTGGATAGGCCTCCCAGAACCCCACCGCCGTCAGATACAGGCGCGCCCAATCACGGATGACCGTGGCCTGGTAGTCCAGCGGCCCAAACCGCTCCGCCAGCGAGAGGTCGTAAATCCCGCCTTCCAGGTCACCTTCTTGAAGTATGCGCTGCTCGCCGCGTTGGCGCAGTGCGGTGTAGAACATATCATCCACTTCGGTCACACGGTAGTACAGGTCTTCATCTCGCAGGGCCAGCAGGGCGACGATCGCGTCGTCCCAATCTCTCTGCGCTATCAGCGACTGGGCGCGCCGGAAGATAGAGTCCGCGCCGCTGAGGTCGCGCGTCGGCGTGAGGGTGGGGGTGGCGGTAGCGGTAAGTGTGGGGGGCGCGGGGGTGAAGGTGGCCGTGGCGTTGAGCGCCTGCAGGCTGAGGGTGAGGTACTGCCAGGCATCCGGGTAATCATCCGGGCGCAAGGCGATCACATACTCCAGTCGCTGGCGCGCCAGGTCGTAGCGTCCGGCCTGGTAATCCTGCAATGCGAGTTTGTACTGCTGATAGACCGCGTCATCGTTCACCGCGCGC
>RFKO01000282.1 GCA_003694235.1 Anaerolineae bacterium | reverse complement strand
TCATCCGCCGGGAAAGGCAAGGCGTCCGGCAGGGCAGTGTACAGTCCGCCAGACACAAAGGGAAGCATCGCCGCCAGCCAGGAAAGGTCTTCCACACTCCACAGCGCCCAGAATCCCAGCAAAAAGAACACCGCGAACACGGCCATCATCATCAACAGGCCGGAGCCGAAATCCCAACGCCACCAGCCGTAGCCCAGCCCGCCCAGCGGCAGCACCAGCGCCGCCAGAAAGAACAGCCCCGCCAGTAAAACACGCAACCTGTCTATCATCCGTATCAGTCCTCCGCGCTCAGCCCCACAACGTGAGAGACCGGCACAGCAAAGAGAAAACCGGTGTGCGGCTGACTCAAATCACCGAGCACGGCTTGAGCCGCGGCGCTCAACTTCTCCACCATCTCCTCGCCCTGCACCACGCTGAACAGGGTGCGATGACGCTCCTCCCGCACGCTCAGCAAGCGCGCCATAGAAGGGATGAGCGGCATATCATCGCGTTGAGCAGCCCGCTTCATGCGCGCCAGACCGGTGCTCTCCAGGATGGTCACCCCGCGCGCGCCCGCCGCGTCCCAGGCATCGAGTACGCTGTCACAACGATCCGGATCATCCACAACCAGTATCACCATGTAATTCATTGCCAAATCCTCCTCGCATCAACGCTCAGGTGGCGGTTACCTCAGCTTGCGCCTCCTCGCGGAACGAGAGACGCAGGAACACCGGCGTCGCCAGCGTGGTCAAAATCACAATGCCGACCACGACGGCGAACATCTGCGGCGCGATAATGCCGCTGCTGATCCCCTGGTTGGCGATGATCAGCCCGACCTCGCCGCGCGACATCATGCCGATACCCAGTTGCAGCGCCTGACGGCGGTTCAGGCCGCCCCAGTAACCGCCCAGTCCGCAGCCCGCCACCTTGCCAACCGCCGCGCCGACGGTCAGCACGGCCAGGATCAAAACAATGCTGCTATCCAGCAGGCGGGCATCGGCCGCCAGCCCAACCGAAACGAAAAACACCGGCACAAACAAACCGTAAGCCGCCGCGCTGACCTGCTCCTCGATCTTGTGCTTGAGCGGAGAGCGCGCCAGCACCAGCCCGGCTACAAATGCGCCGGTGATGGGCGCCATATGGCCGATGGCCTCCGCCGCCCAGGAATAGAGCAAAATGGCCACGAAAACAAACGCCAGCAAGCCGCGGCTGATGGGCAGTTTTTCAATTCGCGAGGCCAGGCGCGGCAGGACGACCAGCCCAACCCCTACCGCCAGGATCAGGAAACCGGCCATGCGCCCCACAAGAACGAGGATATCCACCAGATTGCCGCCGCCCGACTCGAACACGGCAAAGAAAATGGAGATCCCCAAAATAACCATCACATCATCGAGCACAGCCGAGCCCAGCAGACCCAACCCGACACGGCTGCGCAGCCGCCCCAACTCCATCAATGTCTGGGCTGAGATGCTCACGCTGGTGGCGGAAAGGATCAACCCCACGAAGATCGCCTTGTACATCGGGTAGCCGAAAAGCGCCATCGTGCCGGCTCCCAGCAACATGGGCAACAAAATGCCGATCACGCCGGCGAAAGCCGCCACCTTGCCCGATTTCACCAGGTCGGAAAGATGTAGTTCCAGACCGGCGATAAACATCAACAACAGCACCCCAATCTCGGCAAAGTGCTGAATTTCCACCTGCAACAATTCCCCATAAGGGGCAAACGGCGCCCATTGCAGAAAGTACAGCACCGAAGGGCCGAGAATCAGACCGGCAAGCAATTCACCCAGCACCGCCGGTTGCCGCAACCGCACACTGAGGTAGCCCCCCAGTTTGGCAAGCGCGATGACGAGCGCCAGCGCCAACGCCAGGGCCAGGAAAGTGGCAGTATCTGCACCACCGGCAGCCGCCGGGGAAAGAAAAGGAATTCCGGGAGGAAAACGCAACCTCTCACCTCCTTACAAAGTTTGTGGCTGTACCCGTACTTCAGCCGGCGCGCCCAACTCACCGCGAATATCCACCTGGGCCAGCCCGAAAGCGTTCAGCACCGCGGCGTTGGTGAGCAGATGCCGCGTCACCCGCTCCGTGCGAAAGCGAGATTCACCCTCCGCCAACGCCAACGGCAGCAACAACTGATCGGCCAGAAAGCGATCCACACAACCATCTGATTCCAGAAATTCGGTCATGGCCTCGGTGGCCTCATCCGCCACCACCTCCGCCGGTTTGCCCGGCGCGCCCAGCGCGAAATGGCAGCCGCGCCCGTGCTCGCACTCGGCCAGCAACAGCATCACCGAGCCTTTGCCCATCGCCGGCAAGGCAGCCTTGCGAATATCGTTTAATGGGTAGCGAGCGCCTAACCGCGCCACAGCGCGCTGTCGCTGCCGGCGGGCAACATGTTCCGGCAGATTGGCCGCCGCAGAAAGACCGCGCACCTGCAACAAGCGTCCACGCGACAACCACACAAGCGGCGCAATGTGCTTTGAGGGGGAGATTGTAGCACGGATCTGACCGCCGCCGCGCGGGAAAAAGCCTGCTCTGTCCATCTCGATGATGGCATCAAAGCCCAGCGTGTGCAACACCGTCAGCCAGTTCCAGGCCAGAAAATGAAAGCACGGGCTTTTGGGCACATGCGTTCCACCGATTATCGTGACCTGCGACCGCTTCCCGGCCCGTGTCAGCGGCAGAAAAACGGTTTGCAGCACCAGCGAAGTCGAGCCGGCGGTGCCGATATCAAAATGATAACGCCCCGGCTGAACCGCTCCCGGCCGAAAACGCAACTCCCGCGAGCCGATTTCATCCCCCTCCACCCTCGCATTGCTGATGCGCCTGGCAGCGCGCACCGCGGCCAGGTGTTGCGGGCGCAACCCCGGCTTCGAGCGCCGGGCGCGGATGTTGAACAGATGCACCGGCCGGCCGGTCAGCAGCGAAAGCGTGAGCGCCGAGCGCAAAATCTGTCCCCCGCCCTCGCCTTGCGAACCGTCAATCGCTATCCAATCCATGGAAGTCGTTCAATCGCCTGGCGCTATCCATAGAGTTCCGGGCGGCGGTCGCGGAAGACGGGGATAAAGCGACGCGCTTTTTCGGCCTCGCGCAGGTCTATCTCGACGGTGAGCAGCGCCTCTTCGAAGTCGCCCTCGACCAGGGTCTCTCCCCAGGGATCCACCACCGCGCTGTGTCCGCCCAGTCGGACGCTCTGGCTCTCACCGACTTTGTTCACACCGGCGACGTAGCACTGGTTCTCGATAGCGCGCCCCTTCAGCAAGGCCGACCAGTGCGCCACACGCGTGGCAGGCCATTCGGCGGGGATGAGTATCAGGCGCGCGCTGGCCACGGCATAATGGCGGCACAGCTCGGGGAAGCGCAAATCGTAACAGATCGCCATCCCCACCGCGCCCCAGGGTGTCTCCGCCAACACAAGCTCATCGCCGGCCGCCAACCATTTTTCCTCCTCCAGCAGGCAGAAGAGATGCACTTTGCGGTACACACCCCAGCGCTCGCCCTGCGGGCCAAACAAAGCGAAGGTGTTGTACGCCTTTCCGTGACGAGCCTCAAGCAACGAGCCGCCCACCGCGATGCCATGCTGCCGCGCCAGCGCGGCCACCCGACCAAACGCCCCCTCTTCGTCATCCAGCGCGGCGGCATAGCGCGGCCAGTTGGGCAGGTCATAGCCGCTGGCCCACAGTTCGGGCAGCAACACCAGGTCAGCGCCGCGCGCGGCCGCCTCGGCAATCCACTCCGCCGCGCGGGCGAAGTTGGCCTCCACATCGCCAAAGGCGAAAGACATCTGTGCCAGGGCAAGGGTCAACTTCATGGCTTCCTCCTCTCAACCCCATCTTACCATCACTCTCTCGCTCCAGGAAAGGCAAACCATCCGCACTTACAAAAAAGTTCAACTTCACTCAGAAGTTGAACTTTTTGCTCACCTCTCGCGGGTGGGAAGCCAGCGGCGACAATAGAAAGCCGGAGACCGCTCAGCCCCCGCTCTGCTGCTCTCCCACCACGCTCAGGAACTGCTCAAAGATATTGCGCAGCATCGGTTCTGGCAGCGCGCCGACCTGCTGATGTACCACCTTGCCATTGTACACAAACAGCATGGTGGGGATACCCTGCACGCCGTACTTCTGCGCCCACTCAGGATTTTCATCGGTGTTGACTTTGGCAATCACCACCTTTCCGGCGTACTCTTTCGCCAGCTTATCCAGAATCGGGGCCACCATTCGGCAGGGGCCGCACCACGGCGCCCAGAAATCCACCACCACCGGCAGCGGGTTTTGCAGCACCGTCTTCTCGAAGGCAGCATCGGTCACATGAATCGGTTCTTCAATCATTGCTTTTCTCCTGATCTTAAGTTTCTATGTTGATCTCGCCGCGAATATCCTGCGGCAAAATACGATAGCGCCAGGTCATTTTGGTTGTCGTTCCCAGCATGGCGCTGACCGAACAATATTTGGTTTTCGAGAGCGTCAACGCCTGTTCCACCGCTTTCGGGTCCAACCCCTCGCCGCGCAACTCATAGAACACCTCTATATGCGTATACACGCGCGGGTGATCGGGGGCGCGTTCGCCGCGCACATGCACATCGAACCCATCCAACGGCTGGCGCTTTTTGCGCAGAATGGAGGCCACGTCCACGCCGCTGCAACCGGCCACGCTGGCCAGCAGGAGTTCCATCGGCGAGAGGCCGGCCTCACCCGAGCCGTCCATCAAGACGCGCCCACCGGTCAGATTCTTACCCTCGAACTGCCCCTCACCCAGATACGTGACCACAACTTCTTTTGTACTGCCGCTCATAACTTTTCACTCTTCACTCTTCACTCTTCACTTTTCAACCCCAGTATAGCATGACAGCCCTCAAATGTCAGGTATAATCCCGCCTATGAGATTCGAGTTCGCCACGCGCCAGATCGCCGATTACAAAGTGGTCACGCCGGTATACGAGGGCCCGCTCGACCTGCTGCTGCAACTGATCGAGCAGGCCGAGCTGGACATCACACGCCTGGCGCTGGCCCAGGTGACCAACCAGTACCTCGAGCACCTTCAAAGCATGCCGCAACGCGACCCGGAAGAGGTCTCCGCCTTCCTGGTGATCGCGGCCAAGCTGTTGCAGGTAAAATCCGAAGCGCTGCTGCCGCGCCCGCCGGTGAGAGAGGAGGGGGAGGAAGACCCCGGAGAGGCGCTGGCGCGCCAGCTGATCATCTACCGACGCTACAAGCAGATCGCCGAACAACTGGGGGAGCGCTCCCGCCAGGGATTACGTTGCTATTTGCGGCTGGC
>RFKO01000281.1 GCA_003694235.1 Anaerolineae bacterium | reverse complement strand
ATGGCCAAGGTGCGCATCGGCCATTTTGTCGAAGCCCAGATTCTGGAAGCGCTCGGTGTGGATTACATCGATGAATCCGAAGTGCTCACGCCGGCCGACGAGGAGCATCACATCAACAAACATCTGTTCAAAGTGCCGTTCGTGTGCGGGGCGCGCAATCTGGGCGAGGCGCTGCGCCGCATTGGCGAAGGAGCGGCCATGATCCGCACCAAAGGCGAGGCCGGCACCGGCGACGTGGTCGAGGCCGTACGGCACGCCCGCGCCGTGCTGGGTGAAATCCGCCGTCTGCAGAACATGCCCGAAGAAGAGCTGATGACGTACGCCAAGAGCATCGGCGCGCCGTATGAACTGGTCAAGGAAACGCGCGAACTCGGCCGTCTGCCGGTGGTCAACTTCGCGGCCGGCGGCATTGCCACGCCAGCCGACGCCGCTTTGATGATGCAACTGGGCATGGACGGCGTGTTCGTCGGCTCAGGCATCTTCAAGTCGGGCGATCCGGCCAAACGCGCCGCCGCCATCGTCAAAGCGGTGACCCATTACAACGACCCGCACATCCTGGCCGAGGTCAGCCGCAACCTGGGCGAGCCGATGGTCGGACGCCAGATCAGCGACATCCCCAAAGAAGAGCTGATCGCTCAGCGAGGATGGTAGAAGAAAGAGGGCACGAGAGGCCGGAGGGGAAGCCCCTTACCCTTCCCCTCCGGTCTTCCGCCCCATGCATCGATCTCCTATGAACATCGGCGTACTGGCCTTACAAGGCGACTTTATCGAACACATCGCCATCCTCCGGCGCATCGGCGTGGACACGCGCGAGGTGCGTCTGCCTGAACATCTCAACGATCTGGACGGACTGATCATCCCCGGCGGCGAGTCCACCACCATCGGCAAACTGGCTGTGGATTTCAACCTGTTGCAGCCCTTGCGAGAATTTGGCCGCCAGCACGCCATCTGGGGCACATGCGCCGGGGCGATCTTCCTCTCGCGCGATGCGCGCCGCACGCAGCCCCTGCTGGAATTGATGAACATCACCGTGGAGCGCAACGCCTTTGGCCGCCAGGTGGACAGTTTCGAGATCGACCTGGACATACCTGCCCTGCGCGAGGTGGACCCCAACCCCGCCCCCTACCACGCGATTTTCATCCGCGCCCCGCTGATCGAAAGCGTGGGAGAAGGCGCACAGGTGGTAGCCACCCTGCCTGATGGCCGCATCGTCGCCGCCCGCCAGTGCAAGTGGCTGGCCACATCGTTCCACCCCGAACTGACCGACGACGACCGCTTCCACCGCTACTTCCTGGAAATGGCCGCCTCATGAGTCGTCTGCTTCGCTGGAGCGACCTGCCCACCCTGTACCGTTACCGGCATCGCGGCCTCTATTTGCAAAGCGCCCTGGCAACCACCCAGACCTCGTTGCTCTCCCTGGGCTGGCTGAGGCGACGGGTGACGGGAGAACTGGTGGAATGCGTGCTCGATGAACAAGACAACGATCTGCCCCTGCTGGGGAGCTGCCTGTTGCCGCGGCGTCGCCACACGGCGCTGATCACCGCGCTGGCCCCGGCCGAGGCGCTGGAGGCCGCCGAAATCGAGCGCCTGGTCGCCGCCCTGAGCGCGCAGGCCGCCCGCGCGGGTGCGCTGGCCATGCTGGCCGAAACGGCCACAGAATCGCCCTTGTTCACCGCCCTGCGAGGCGCCGGTTTCGCCGCCTGCGCCCGCCAGCGTGTGTGGCGCTGGAGCGCGCCGCCGCCCGTGCCGGCCTCCGGCCGCTGGCGCTTCGCCCGCCGCGAGGACCTGCCGCGGATTCACGCCCTGTTGCGCGAACTCACCCCCCAGCGCGGCCTGTCCGGCGAGGAGACTGCCCCTTACCTCTTTCCCGGCCTGGTGTACCAGACCGCCACAGGAGTGCGCGGCTTTGCCGAGGTGTTGGCCGGACCGCGCGGGGTGTGGTTCCGGCCGCATTTCCCGCCCCAAACGGACGAGCTGGACGCCCTCCTGATCAACCTGGTGGCAGGTTTCCCCCTCGGCGGCAGAGAGGCGTTTATTTGTGTGCGCGCCTCGCAATCGGGCGTCGAACCGGCGCTCCAGGCGCAGGGCGCAGAACTGCTGGAAGAGCAGATCGTTCTGTTGCGCCGCCTGGCCGTACGGCAACCGGTACCCCAGCGCGCCCGCCTGCAATCGCTGGAGGGGCAACCGGATGCCGCCATGCCCCTGACCAATGTCGTGACGCGGGAAAGCCGGGCGCGGCAGATTTAACAAAGAGTCTTCAGAAAGATGACCAAAGCGCCAAAAATTACCGATGACCTGGATATCTTGCTGGGGGTGTTACCGCCGGCCATCGCCCGCGCCATCCGCACGGCCGGCAATTCAGCCGATTTGCTCGAAGTGGTGCTCGACCTGGGGCGCGTGCCCACGGCGCGTTTCCTGGATGGGGAGGTGGTGCTCTCAGATACCGAAATCACCCGCGCCGAAATTGACTATGTCGCCTCCCGCATTGGCGAGTTCGACGACGACAACCGCGCCGGTCTGGAGCGCACCCTGCACCGCATCTCGGCCATCCGCAACCGCCGCGGCGTGATCGTCGGGCTGACCTGCCGGGTAGGGCGGGCCGTCTATGGCACCACCGATATCATCAAAGACCTGATCGAGAGCAACAAAAGCCTGTTGCTGCTCGGACGGCCGGGCGTGGGCAAAACCACCATGCTGCGCGAGGCGGCGCGCATCCTGGCCGAAACCCGCCGGGTGGTGATTGTGGATACCTCCAACGAGATCGGGGGCGATGGCGATGTGCCGCACCCGGCCGTGGGACGCGCCCGCCGCATGCAGGTGCCCAAACCCTCGCTGCAACACGAGGTGATGATCGAAGCGGTGGAGAATCACAACCCCGAGGTGATCATCATCGACGAAATCGGCCGCGAGCTGGAAGCCATCGCCGCCCGCACCATCGCCGAACGCGGCGTGCAGCTGATCGGCACCGCCCACGGCAACACCCTGGAGAACCTGTTGCTAAACCCCACGCTCTCCGACCTGGTGGGAGGCATCGAATCGGTCACCCTTTCGGACGAAGAAGCGCGCCGGCGCGGCACACAGAAAACCGTGCTGGAACGGCGCTCCCCGCCCACCTTCGACGTGCTGATCGAAATCCAGACGCGCGACCGCGTGGCCGTCCACCTCGATGTCGCCACCGCGGTGGACGCGCTGCTGCGCGGCTACCCCCTCGAACCGGAAATCCGCTCGCGGGACGAGAACGGCGAAATCCGCATCAAGAAAGGCACACAACCGCCCCCTCAACGGATGTCCAGCGGCGGGATGAAGCGTCGCAGCGCGGAAAACGGCTCAGAAGTCAGCCGGCCGGACTACCGGCAAGAGAGAGAAAACGGACAGCGAGAACTGCGTACAGCGCGCATCTATTCACACGGCGTGGCGCGCAACCGCCTGCGTCAGGCAGCCCGCCAACTGGGCGTGCCGATCGAGCTGGTGACCGACCTGCAAAACGCCGAAGTCATGGTCACACTGCGCCACCATTTCCGCAAGCGCAATCCTTCCATCATCGAGGCAGAAGACCGTGGCATTCCGCTCTATGTATTGCGCTCCGACACGCGCACCCAGTTGCGACGCTTTCTCAGCGGCGTGTTCGACCTGGAGCAGGAACACCCCCGCAGCCCGGACGAGGAGGAAATCCTGGAACAAACCCGTGCCGCCATCCAGGCCGTGCTGGCAGGTGAACGCTGGGTAGAGCTGGCGCCCGCCGAGGCGCGCATCCGGCGACTACAACACGAGATGGCGCGGCAGGCCAACCTGCTTTCGTATTCTCACGGCAAAGAACCCAACCGCCGCGTGCGCATCTACCGGGAGTGAGGCCAGTTGATGTTCATCACCTTCGAAGGGCCGGAAGGCAGCGGCAAAACTACCCAGATCAAACCGCTGGCCAGTTTTCTCAGCCGCCGGGGATACCGGGTGCTGACCACGCGCGAACCCGGCGGCACCCAGATCGGCGATCAAATCCGCGAGATTTTGCTCAACCGCGCCAACACAGCCATGGAGTGGCGCACCGAAATCCTGCTCTTTCAGGCCTCGCGCGCCCAACTGGTGGAACAACTCATCCGCCCGCACCTGGAATCCGGCGGCGTGGTGTTGTGCGACCGCTACGCCGATTCCACGCTGGCCTATCAGGGCTACGGCTACCAGCGCGACCTGGAAGCGCTGCGCAAGATCATCCACTTCGCCACCGGCGGGCTGCAACCCGACCTGACCTTTTTGCTCGACCTGGATGTGGAGGCCGGCCTTTCGCGCCGCTCGAACGATGGCGACGTCAACCGGCTGGATGCCTATGAACTGGCCTTTCATCGGCGGGTGCGGCAGGGCTACCTGGAACTGGCGCGCGCCGAACCGCAGCGCTGGGTCGTCCTGGATGCCACCCTCCCACCCGACCTGCTGCAAAGCCAGATTCAGCAAATTTTGATGGAGCGCATCAAGCAGGGCGGAGAACCGACACGCTCAGAAATCCCCTGAGTCATCCGCCAGACCGCCTTCTTCCGAGAGTTCGGGCAGGGCAGCCTCGATCTCTTCCGGGCTTTGCCCCTTCTCCAGGCGATCAACCACCTCGTCGAACTCGGGCGGCATCTCTTCGCCGAGTTCCTGACTCATTTTGCGCATCATCCGCCCCAGGGCGCGCGGGTCTTCTTCCAACCCCTCGAGCGCCGCAGGATCGCCAAAGTCCGTCGCCAGCTCTTCCAGCCGGCTGTCCTCCGAGCGGGCAATGCGCACCCGCCCGATGCGCCGATGCACGTGCTCGCTTTTGCAACGCGGGCAGACTACGGGCACTTTGCCGTAATCCGCGTAGGTGATGAAGACTTCAAACGGGCGTTTGCAATCCAGGCAGCGATATTCGTACGTCGGCATAAAACTCCTCCTGCAATCGGGTTCTCTCATATTATAATCCCACCGAAAAAGGATGCCTATGAGCCAGCAATCTGCCGATTTCAATCTCCATCAACCCGAACCCCTGCTTATCGTGATCTCCGGGCCTTCCGGAGTGGGGAAAGACGCTGTGGTGCAATGGCTGAAGAAAAGCCGCCTGCCGGTGCACTTCGTGGTCACGGCCACCACCCGCAAACCCCGCCCGACGGAAGTCCACGGGGTGGACTACTTTTTCTATTCCATGGAAGAATTCCAGCGTATGATCGATGAGAACGAGTTGCTGGAATACGCGCTGGTGTATGGAGACTACAAAGGTATTCCCAAAGAACAGGTGCGCCAGGCGCTGGCTTCGGGGAAGGACGTGATCCTGCGCATCGACGTGCAAGGGGCTGCCACCATCCGCAAGCTGTGCCCGGAGGCGGTATTGATCTTCCTCACCACCGCCAGCGAGGAGGAACTGGTCGCCCGGCTGCGGGCGCGCAAAACCGAGTCCCCCGAAGAACTGAAAACCCGCCTGGAAATCGCCCGCCAGGAGCTGGCCTGCGCCCGCGACTTCGATTACGTGGTGCTCAACCGAGAAGGAGAACTGGAGCGCACCGGCGCGGT
>RFKO01000280.1 GCA_003694235.1 Anaerolineae bacterium | reverse complement strand
GAAACATTGAGGGCGATCCTTGAGCATGTGCACGCCCCGGCAGAACTGAATGACCATCCCTGGACGCAGGCGTTGTTCGTGCGCGATTATCTCGAGCGCTACCCGGAGCTGAAAGAGCGCATTCCGGGATACCGCTTGCTGGCCGCGCTTGCGGATGTGTTTCGGCAAATGCAGCCATCCCGTCCTCCGCGGCAGGGCAAGCGGTTGGACAACCGCTGGGGTGAGTTTGGCTTGCTGGCGGCGTTGTATTTCGCGCCTTTCGAGTATGGGGAGCACAGGCCGGCCACGCTGGCGGAAGGGTGGACGCGCATCGATGCAGAGATTCTGCGATATGTCGGTGCGAGCCGTTCGTCTGCGCTTTCCCCGGAGGAGGAGGCGCGCTATCGGCTGGTGGGGGATGAGCCGTTTGCCGCGCCGGTCAGCACATTGAGTGACTGGCATCTGCGCGGCCTGGAACGCCTGTTGGAGACGCTGCTGCACCGCGAGAGATTGCTGAGCGCAAGGCTGGGTAAGCCTTCTGTGCTGCTGGATCCACATGGTGTCAGCGAGCCGGCGTGGAAACATCTGTACACCGCTGTGCGCTCTCGCTGGCGTGCGTTGCTGGGGATTGCGCTGGCGTGTTTGCTGCTTTTCTTCGGCGTTCAGGGCGTGGGATTGTATCGCGCCTACCGTGCTTTCAGTTCCGATGTGGATCACCTGCAGGGGTTGCTGTCATCTCCCCTGGAGGCCGGCGATATGGCCGATGTTGGGGAACGGCTTGCGCAGGCCCACCGCGATGCGGCGGCGCTGGAACGTCGTTTGCGGCCGTGGGGATGGGCAGGCCGTCTGATGGGTTGGTTGCCGCTGTATGGCGGCGACCTGGCCGCGGCCCAGGACCTGGTTGAAATGGCGTCGGCGCTCACGGAGGCTGGGGATCATCTGTATCAGGCTGCCGCGCCCTTTCTGTCTGCCTGGTTGAGCGGAGGAGAAACCCCTGCATTGAGCGAGGTGCTGGCCGGGTTGGTGGCACAGGAAGACCGCTTGCTCGCTGCAACGCGGGCCATCGAGCGCGGCCTCGCCGCGCGGCAGCGTATCGACCCAGCCCGATTGTCCTCCAAAACGCGCGCAAAGATTGAAGCGCTGGACGCCTATCTCCCCTTGTTGGTGGATGGCAGCCGCGCCCTGCAACGCCTGCCGGCGCTGTTGGGGGCGGACGACGGAGGTCCGAAAACCTACCTGATTCTGTTGCAAAACGAGGATGAACTGCGCGCCACGGGGGGATTCATCACCGCACTGGCGGTGGTGACGGTCGAGCGCGGCCAGATCATCTCTTTGCAAGTGGATGATTCCTACGCGGTGGATAATCTGGAGAAGCGTTATCCTCGCCCTCCCTGGCAGATCTGGGAGTACCTCTCGGGAGGGCTGTGGCTATTTCGCGATGCCAACTGGTCGCCGGATTTCCCGACCACCGCGGCCTGGGCAGAGTATCTTTACGCTCTGGGGCGGCTGCACGCCGTAGATGGCGTGATCGCCCTTGACCAGTACGCCCTGCGTTTGCTGCTGGGCGCCGTCGGCCCGGTTGAGATCCCCGATTGGCCCCAGCCGGTCACGGCGGAGAATTTCTTGCAGGTGGTGCGCACTCAACGCAGTAAACAAGAGGGCGAGCAGGACTGGTTTGCCCAACGAAAGCAGTTCATTGGGCCGCTGGGGCTGGCCATCCTGGATAAAGTCCAGAACGACCCCGATGTTTCCGTGCGTGCTGTGATCCAGGCCTTGCTAACCGCTTTGGATGAGCGCCACATTCTGGTGCAACTGGATGACCCTGTGCTGGCGGAAGTGCTTGCCCAGCGGGGATGGGATGGCGCGCTGCGCCCAGGCGAGGGAGATTTCCTCATGGTGGTGGATAGCAACCTGGGCTTCAACAAGGCGGACGCCGCGGTCGAGAAGGCCGTGAAATACCACGTGGATCTCTCGGAACCGGCTGTACCGCGCGCGGAGGTGGTTGTCGCCCATCACAACCCTTCGCGGGGAGACGAACCTTGCCGTCACGCGGCCTACGATACCGGTGATTACCAGGCCCTGATCGACCGCTGTTACTGGGATTACCTGCGGGTGTACACACTGGCGGACGCAGAACTACTTGACGCCACGCCGCACGCCGTGCCGGGGGAGTGGATGCTTTCCGGGAAGGATATTCCCGCCCGCGTGGATCGGCTGGATAACGAGGGGATTGTGGACGAAAACCCTCCTGGTCTGCAAGCCTGGGGCACCTGGCTGGTCGTGCCGCTGGGCGAATCGTTGGAAACCCGCTTCGAGTTTGCCCTGCCGGCGGACGTGATACGGAGAGATGAAGCCACCGGTATGTGGCGCTATACGCTGCGAGTGAAAAAGCAGCCCGGTACGGTGGCGAATCCGCTCGCTTTGCAGGTGCGCCTGCCGCCAGAGGCCGCGTTACTGAACGCCGCTCCTGAGGGGGGGATCTTCGAAGACGGTTTGTGGATTCTGGAAACCGACCTGCGCACCGATCTCGATGTCCGCCTGGAATTCGCCTACCCCTGACTCCCGGGACTATCTCCTGCTGGCCGGCATACTGGCAGCGGCCTATGGCTTTACGCTGGCGCCGGCGTACACCTGGGCCAACCGGGCTGCCGATGCCGGAGACCTGATCACCGCGGCCTACACCGGCGGCGTGCCTCATCCCACCGGCTATCCCACTTATCTGCTGCTGGCGCGGCTGTTCCAGTACCTTCCTTTTGGCACGCTGGCGTTGCGCACCAACCTGCTCTCGGCGGTTTGCGCCTTGCTGGCTGCTCTGCTGGTGATGAGCCTTGCCCGACGGTTGAGCGAGGGCGACCCCGCCATGCGTCGCTGGGCGGGGTGGATTGCCGGGTTGTCCTTCGGCCTCTCGCCGCTGTTGTGGTCGCAGGCGGTGATCACCGAGGTGTACACGCTGCACGTTCTTTTCGTGGCCGCGATTTTGTGGTTGAGCACCGCGCCCTCAGCCTTCCGCCATGGCTCAAAAACCGGAAGGCTCACTTTTTCCCGACGCGAACCGCTGGTCGGCCTGCTTTTCGGTCTGGGGTTGGGCAACCATGTGACGCTGGCGCTGCTGCTGCCTGTGTGGTTGTTTGCCCCTGTGCGGCAACGGGACTGGCATGCCCTCGGCAGGCGTATATCGTGGGTGCTCGCCGGCGCATCGATTTACCTGACCCTGCCCCTGCGGGCGCGCGGCAGCTCGCCGGTCAACTGGGGCGGAGCGGATACCTGGCGCGGCTTCTGGTGGCTGGTCTCCGGCGCGCTGTACCGGGGGAAGTTGTTCGCCGTCGCCGGCAGGGAGCTTCTTGCCCGTCTGGGGGTGTTGGTCGAGATGGTGCAGGAACAGTTCGGCTGGGTGGGGTTGGCGCTGATGGCGCTCGGTGTTCTCCACTGGCGAAAACGCGTCTGGAACAGATGGGCCGCCTGGATTGCGGCGATTTGCTCCCTCTTCGCTCTGTTTTACGCTGTGGAAGACTGGTATCTCCTCACCCTGCCTGTCTGGCTGGTGCTTGCGCCGGCAGTGGGCGCTGGAGCGGCGGCGGCGTTGCGCTTTGCTGCGCGCCGCGGCCGGATGGGCCAAATTGGGGTTGCGGTGTTGATCCTGCTCTCGCTGGCGTGGCACGCGGCGCGGGTTTATCCGGCCGTCAACGCGCGGGAGGATGATCGCGCCGTGCGTTTTGCTGCTATCGTGCTCTCCCGGTCTCCCCAAAATGCCTTGCTGCTCACGCAAGAAGATGCCGATACGTTTGCTTTGTGGTACTACCATTTTGCTTTAGGTCACCGCCCTGATCTGATCTTGTTACATGGCGGGCTGCTGGCGTATGACTGGTATCGTCAGCGAATGCAAGCGCATTATGCCGGGCTGGTTTTGCCCGCGACGTGGGATTGCTTTCAATGTGCTTACCGAGAGGTCTTGCGCCTCAATCGTCGCCCGCTTTGCCAGACCCGGCCACAAGCCGATGATCCCCTCCTCTGTTGGTGAAATCCGGATGAAAACCGGATGGTGGGGTGCGGAATCCGGCCTAAATCCGGAGTCCCTCAGGCGAGATTTGTGCTAGGATGTAAGCGATGGTATGGCATGACGAATGCCGAAAATTTCGCAAGTTCGAAAGGAGTGAAACCATGAAACTGCGACTGTTAATCTTGATGGGGCTGGTACTGGCCCTCTCGCTGGCCATTGCCGGTGCGGCCTCGGCGCAGACGCTGCCGCCCACCCCTCCGCCTCCGCCTCCCGGTGCTCCGGAGCCTGCGGTGACCGGTGGTAGTCTCTCTCCGGTGACGGAGACGCCG
>RFKO01000279.1 GCA_003694235.1 Anaerolineae bacterium | reverse complement strand
ACAACAGGGCGCGCGCTGCAAAGCCCGCGCCGGCGGAGCGCTCAAAACCCCGACAAACAGGAGTACCCATGACAACCCAATTTTCGGATTTGAACCTGCATCCCCGTCTGATGCAGGCCCTCGAAGAACGCGGCTACGAACAGCCGACCGCCATCCAGGCACAGATGATCCCGGTGATGCTCACCGGCGTGGACGTGATCGGCCAGGCGCAAACCGGCACCGGCAAGACCGCCGCCTTCGCCCTCCCCATTTTGCAGACCCTCCTCCCGGGGCAGACCCTGCCCCAGGCCTTGATCCTCTCCCCCACGCGTGAACTCGCCATTCAGGTGGCCGAGGCCCTTCAGGCGTATGGCCGGCACCTGGGGGCGCGCGTGCTCCCGGTGTATGGCGGGACCTCCTACGAGCGCCAGATCCGCTCCCTGAAGCGCGGCGTGGATGTGGTGGTCGGTACCCCTGGCAGGCTGCTCGACCTGCTGCGGCGCAAGTCCCTCGATCTGAGCGCCGTGCGCACGCTGGTGCTCGACGAGGCCGACGAAATGCTCAGCATGGGCTTCCTCGGCGATATCGAAACCCTGCTCCAGGCCACCCCGCCCGACCGGCAGGTGGCGCTCTTCTCGGCCACCATGCCCGCCCCCATCCGCCGCCTGGCGAAGAAATACCAGAACGACCCCCAGGCCGTGGCGATCAAGCGCCAACACCTCACCGTCGCCGCCATCGAACAGCGCTACTACATAGTCAACCAGCGCGACAAACTCAACGCCCTCGTCCGCCTGTTCGAGACCGAGCAGGTCACCCGCGCCCTGATCTTCGTGCGCACCCGCGCCGGCACCGCCCGCCTGGCAAACGAACTGGCAGCCCGCGGCTTCCCTGCCGAAGTGCTCAACGGCGATCTCTCCCAGGGCGCGCGCGAGCGCGTGATGGCGCGCTTCCGCAACGACGAGATCAAGGTGCTGGTCGCCACCGACGTGGCCGCCCGCGGCCTGGATATCGACGACATCTCCCATGTCTTCAACCACGACCTGCCCGATGACCCCGAAGTCTTCGTCCATCGTGTGGGACGCACCGGGCGCGCCGGCAAGAACGGCATCGCCATCTCGCTGATCACCCCGCGCGAACAATGGATGATCGGGCGCATCGAGAAATACACCCGCCAGCCGCAAACCCGCGCCGACCTGCCGGGCAAAGCCGAGGTCGAGGCCGCCCGCAAACGGCGTACCCTGGAGCGCGTGGAAGTCTGGCTGCGCCGCGGCCGCTACCAGCGCGAGATGGAAATGGTGACCGAACTGGTCGCCGCCGGGCACGACCCGCTGGACGTGGCCGCCGCCGCCCTGCGCCTGGCGCGCGCCAGCGAGAAGAAAAGCGCCGTGGAATCCATCTCCGCCCCGCGCGGCAATCATGCCCGCCGCCCACGCGACCGCGGCCGGGGAAGCAAACACCCCCGCCAGCGCAGCGCCTCCCGCAAATCGCACGAAAGCGGCATGGTGCGCCTCAGCCTGGATAAAGGCCGCGCCCACGGGCTGCGCCCCGCCGATGTGGTCGGCATCCTGGCGCACCACGCCGACATCCCCGGCAAGGTGATCGGCGCCATCCGCATCCAGGATCAGCACGCCTTTGTCGACGTGCCGGAGCAGTTCGTCGAGCAGGTGCTCTCCCGCAACGGCGAGTACCGCCTGCGCAGCAAAGAGATCCTGCACGTGGAACGCGCCTGATCTCTTCCGGCAACCCGGCCAATTTGAGCCAATACCGCAGGTTGTCGAAGTAATGGCTGCTCATCGTCTGGCTAGATTTGATTTCCACTGGTGGCACATCCTCGCCATCCACCAGCAAGCAGGCAATCTCCCGTACGCTGCTATCTCGCCAGAGGTACGGGAAACGCCGTTTCCGCGATGAAAGCGCTGCTTGATGAACTCGTTGATGACCAGGTTCTCGAAAAGCGCTCCCCGCGGGTAATGGACGCCCACCTGGGAGGCTTCTCGAATGCCCAAAAGCGAGCAGGCTATCCTCGTATCTAGGGTGACTCACTCCCCCCACCGAAACGTGCGGGCGCTCAGCGCGGCGCAGATTGCCCCGACGATCACCAGCACCCATACCGCTTTGCCGACCGCTTCCCATCCCTCGCCGAACCACAACCCCTGCATCAGGCGGACGACGTAAGTCAGCGGAATCCAGTCCGCCAGGCGCTGGATGCTCTCCGGCATCACCTGCAGGGGGATGGTCGCCCCGGAGAGGAACATCATCGGGAAGGCCAGCACCATGCCCACGGTTTGCGCCACCCGCGCCGAGGGGGCCAGCCCGGCGATCAGATAGCCCAGCGCGAAGGTGGAGAGCGCGCTCAAGGTGAAACCCAGGAAGAGCGCCCCCAGCCCCCCGTCCACGCGCACATCGTAGGCCACGTAGCCGACCAGGGCCAGCAGGATCACGCCGGCGAGCGACATCAGATAGAACTGCAAAATCTCCGCCGCCATGTAGACCGCCGGGTGCAGCGGCGTGGCGCTGAAACGGCGCAGCACCCCGTTCTCCCGGTAATT
>RFKO01000278.1 GCA_003694235.1 Anaerolineae bacterium | reverse complement strand
TCATCTTCAAAAAGTGTGCTTGGGTTGGCGAGGGCATTGCCCTCGCCAACCCAACTGCGAGCATTGCCCTACAAATGTCTGATTGTTGAAAAGCCCTGTCAGGAGACTGCAAATGGTTGACTTTCCTCCTGATTAGGCGTATACTGAAATCGTCGGTGGAGGTTTTGGCTTATGCGAGCATTCGATGAGAATTTGATTGGCTGCTGATGGAAATCGCACGCGCGCCTCGCGCGTGTTTTTTATATCCTCACTTTTCAGGAGATGACTATGGACTATGGAATGATTGGCAAAATCCAGAAAGCGAAGAAATACGCTCAAGAGCGTGAGCGTATTCAGGTCGATACGCTCAAAGTCACCTTCGATGGGGCCAACAACCCGCATGTGGTCGAGTTCGCGGATGGCGCCTGGAAATGTGATTGTGATTTCTTCCAGACGCGCGGGCGATGTAGCCATACCATGGCATTGGAAGAGATTATGGGAGATGTTCGCTGGGGGGCGGCCTGAAAATCTCCTGCCAGAGATTGTGAGCAGCCGTCTGGTCGCGGGACGGCTGCTTTTTTGTCTCTTCAGGCGTACACGCCGCGATAGGCCGGGGGGAGCATGGCGGCAATGCGCTCCATCATGGCGTCCACCTGTTGTTGCAGGGCGGCGTCGCGGTCGCCGCGGGGGAGTGGATGCAGGTGAAAAGGTTTGCCCACGATCACGTGAATCTCCGGTCGGCGCAGTTTTGCCAGCGTGGCGAAGGCAGTCTCTGTGCCCCAGATGGCCATAGGGATGACAGGCACGCCGGCGCGTTGCGCCAGATAGGCCGCTCCCGGTTTGCCGCGCAGCAGGGTGCGCTGGCGGCTGCGTGTGCCTTCGGGGGCGATTCCCAGCAGTCCGCCGTTTTTGAGATGCTGCCAGGCAGCCCGCAGGGCGTGCACATCCGCTTCGCCGCGCCGGATCCAGATTCCGCCGACGTTGTCCACCAGAAAGCGGTAGAAAGGGTTGCGCCGGTGTTTGTATGCCACCAGACCGGTGGCGTCTTCCCGGTCGAGCAGGCTGAAGATCAAGGGGGCATCCAGGATGCTGATGTGATTGCTGATCAGCAGACAGCCTCCCTGCGCAGGGATGTTCTCCAATCCCTCTACCTGCAGGCGGGTGAGCGTGCGGAACAGAAAACGCAGTATGCGGTGGAGTAAGGGGCGTAGGCGTGGCATGGCGTGGATTCTACCGTGAAACAGCCGGTTGTGTTTGCGGTTGACGCAGCAGCCAGGCGCTGGCCGCGGCGCAAAAGGCGGCGAACAGGAACATGAAGGTGTATCCGCCGTGGGGGGTGAGCAGGTTGAGCCGGTCGATCAATGGGCCGAGCAGCCGCCCGGCAGCGCCGGAGCCGGCGGTCGCCAGATTGGTCAATCCCAGGTAAGCCCCGGCCTGAGATGGCGGTGCCAGTTGCGCCAGCAATGCCCAGTTTGCCGTTAAAAACAGACCGATGCCCATGCCCAGTACCGCGCCGAAGGCAAGTACCGCGGCCGCGGTGCGGGCGGAGGCCATCGCCAGCGCGCCCAGGGTGGCCAGCCCGCAGGAGACCAGCAGCACGCTACGATGCCCCACCCGATCCCCAAGCCAGCCTCCGCCGACGGCGAAGGCGATCAGAGGGAGCGTGATGGTGGCCATCAGGTCGCCGGTCAGTTTGACCGCGTTGGGCGGAGCAATCACATCGCGGATGAAGTATTGGGCAAAGCCCTGCAGGGCGTACACGCCCAGCAGGAAGACAAAGCGGGCTGCCATGGCGCGGGCATAAGCGGGTTGGGCCTGCAACAGGCGCAGCGGTCGCAGAGCCGTTTTGGTGGTGTGGCTTGTCAGACGGGGGCTGCGCCGAATACCCCCCAACGTGATGACCGCGCCGAGGAGAAGCAGCACGGCGATGAAGATCATCGGCAAGACAGGGTGCACATCGGCGGGGTCGAGCAGCGTGCCCACCAGCAACGAAGCCACCACCAGCCCGCCCATGTCGAACAGATTTTTGATGCCGCTGGCTGCCCCGTGCTGCTCGCGTGGCACGCGGTCTGGGATGAGGCCCAAGGCAGGAGCGTGTGCCAGGTTGGAGGTCAGCTGCAGGCCGATGTAACCTGCTGCGATCCAGAGCACACCGCCGGCCCAGCCCAGCAGCGCCAGGAAGAACAGGTCGAGCGCTGTGCCGGCAAAAATAAAGGGCGTTCGCCGGCCGCTGCGATCGCTCCACCAGCCGGAGATGGGCTGGACCAGCATGGCGATCACCAGGCCGGCAAAAGTCAGCAGCCCCAGCACCGTGTTTTTGCGCGCTTCGGGCACATGGTGGAGCAACACGGCGGGCAGGATCAGCACGTGCAGGCTGTTCCACATCACCGAGAGACCAAACCAGTAGGCGTTGATGAGCAAGAGATAGGGCAGGGAAACTCTCTTCATGACCTCCTCGCGGTACGGCCTATCCTTCGTGAGGCGCGTCAAAAAAGTTGTAGGGGACAAGCAAATTCACCGCGGAGAACGCAGAGTACGCAGAGAAAAAGCGGTGAATTCGGGAGTCATCTGTCTTTGTTGCGCTGGCGTTGGAAAGTTTCCCATCGGCGGTAGAAGCGCAATAAGGCAGGGCCGAACAGCAGGGCGATGATCGCCCCCAGGAGCAAAAGTTCTTTCCACCCGATGGCGAAGACCGGGCGGCAGGCGGCGTTCACCGCCCAGAAGGTGAGGAGAAGGATGGCGTATCTG
Source organism: Anaerolineae bacterium (assembly GCA_003694235.1). Taxonomy (GTDB): domain Bacteria; phylum Chloroflexota; class Anaerolineae; order Anaerolineales; family UBA11858; genus J130. The sequence continues at coordinate 4,053 of RFKO01000278.1, read as the reverse complement.
GACATGAGCGTGGCAGAGATTTTATCACTGGATGGCAGATGTGGGCTGTGATAACCGTCGACTTTCAGCGGGAGCACTGATTGGCCCGCCGGACGAGGCAATCTTAAAGATTGCAATTCTTTAAGTCGCGCGGCAGAGAATTTGCGAACGGAAGTGCTATAATCAACCTGCCGTAGAATTTGCTCTCGGAGTGGTTTCACGTTATGTCATTCGTCCATCTGCACGTCCACACCGAATACTCTTTGCTGGATGGCTTCAGTAACATCAAGCAGCTGGTGAAGCGCGCCCGCGAGATGGAGATGCCTGCCCTGGCGATCACCGATCATGGCACGATGTACGGCGTGATCGAGTTCTATCAGGAAGCCACCAAAGCGGGGATCAAACCGATCATCGGTGTGGAAGCGTATCTGGCGGCTCGCGGGATGAAAGACCGCGATTCGAAACTGGACAAAAAATCTTCTCATCTGTTGCTGCTGGCCGAGAACGAGACCGGTTACAAGAATCTGCTCAAAATTGCCACCGCGGCGCAACTGGAAGGCTATTACTACTACCCGCGCATTGATCACGAATTCCTGGCAGAGCACAGCGAGGGGTTGATCTGCACCTCCGGCTGCATGTCGGCGGAGATCCCCCGCTTTATCCAGCAGGGCGAGACCGAGAAGGCGCGCCGGTTGCTCGACTGGTATTACGAGGTCTTCGGGCCGGAAAACTTCTTCCTGGAATTGCAACAGCATCAAATTCCCGAGCTGGAGACTATCAACAAAACCCTGCTCGAACTTGGGCCGCGCTACCGGGCGCGCTATGTGGCCACCAACGACGTTCACTACATCAATCCCGAAGACGCCCAATTGCAGGACATTCTGCTCGCCATTCAGACCGGCAAGCTGCTCAGCGATCCGGAGCGTATGCGCATGACCGATCCATCGTATTATTTGCGCTCGCCGGAAGAGATGTCGCGCCTGTTCGCTGAAGTGCCCGAGGCGTTGAGCAACACGCTGCTGATAGCCGAGCGCTGTCAACTCGATCTCAGCCGCAAGGGCTACCACCTGCCGGAGTTTCCCCTGCCGCCGGGGCAAACGGCGCAACAATATTTGCGGCAATTGTGCGAGGAGGGCCTGCGCCGCCGTTATGGCGAACGCGCCGACGATCCCGAGGTTCGCCAGCGGCTGGATTACGAACTGGATGTGATCCACACCATGGGATTCGACGCCTATTTCCTGATTGTGTGGGATCTGTGTCGTCATGCCCGCGAGCGCGGTATCTGGTACAACGCCCGCGGCTCGGCGGCCGGTTCGATTGTGGCGTATGCGCTGGAGATCACGCTGGTGGATCCGCTGGAGCATGACCTGATTTTCGAGCGTTTTCTCAATCCGGGGCGCGTCTCTATGCCGGATATTGACCTCGATTTCCCGGATGACCGCCGCGCCGAAATGATGGAATACTGCGCCCAGCGCTATGGCAGCGACAAAGTCGCCCAGATCATCACCTTTGGCAAGATGAAAGCCCGCGCCGCCATCCGTGATGTGGGACGTGTGAAAGACATCCCGCTGAACGAGGTGGATCGCATTGCCAAGCTGATCCCCAATATCCCCGGTAAGCCGGTTTCGATCCAGCAGGCGCTCGAAGAGGTGCCCGAACTGCGAGAACTGTACAACTCCGCGGAGTATATCCGCGACTTGATCGACACCGCCATGCGCATGGAAGGCGTGGTGCGCAACGCCGGCACGCACGCCGCCGGCGTGGTGGTCACCGACAAACCGATCATCGAATACCTGCCGCTCAACCGGCCAACCGGCGGCGGGGAGACGCCGATTGACGCCGTCACCCAGTTCGAGATGTCGGTGATCGACGCGCTCGGTCTGCTGAAGGTAGATTTCCTGGGGCTTTCCACGCTCTCAGTGATGGCGCATGCCTGCCGCATGATCGAGGAGCGGCATGGCGTTTCTCTTAACCTGCACAATATCCCGCTGGACGATCCGGAAACCTATGCGCTGTTGGGGCGCGGCGAGACGGCGGGCGTCTTCCAGGTAGAAGGTTCGGGCATGCGCCGTTATCTGGTCGAGATGAAGCCGCAAAACCTTGACCATGTGATCGCTATGATCTCGCTGTACCGCCCCGGCCCGATGGAGTTCATCCCCCAATACATCCGGCGCATGCACGGCGAGGAGCCGGTGACTTATCTCCACCCGGCGCTCGAACCGATCTTTGCCGAAACCTACGGCATTCCGGTGTATCAGGAACAGATCATGCGCGCCGCGGTCGAACTGGCCGGTTACACCGCCTCCGAAGCAGATTACCTCCGCAAGGCGATTGAAAAAAAGAAAAAAGAAGAGCTGATCAAGCATCGCGCCAAGTTCATCGCGGGGGCTGTGGAGCGCGGCATCCCGAAAGATGTTGCCACCAAAATCTTCGACGATTGGGAGGAGTTTGCTCGCTACGGCTTCAACAAGAGCCATGCTGCGGATTATGGCGTGATCGCGGTGCAGACAGCTTATCTCAAGGCGCATTACCCGGTCGAATACATGACGGCGCTGCTCTCGGTGTTTCAGCATGATACCGACCGCGTGGCGCTTTATGTAGCCGATTGCCGCCGCATGGGTGTGGAAGTCCGCCCGCCGGATGTCAACCATAGCGAATGGGATTTCACCATCGAAGGCGAAGGGGCGGATGCGGCCATCCGCTTTGGGCTGGGGGCGGTCAAGAATGTTGGACATGGGCCGGTGGATGTCATTCTGGCGGCGCGCGCCGAAGGCCCGTTCCGTGATCTGGATGATTTCATCCGCCGTGTGGACCTGCGTAAGGTGGGCAAGCGTCCGCTGGAGTGTCTGATCAAGGTGGGTGCGCTGGACGGTTTTGGGCCGCGGCTGGTGTTGTTGCAGGCGCTTGATCAAATCATCGCGTTGAGCGCTTCGCATTTCTCCGCCCGCGAGGCCGGTCAGATGAGCCTGTTCGGCGCGGAAACCGGTGTGATCGAACCGATTGAGTTGCCGCCCGTTACCGCTGCTGTCTCGCGGCGCGAGATGCTGGAATGGGAGCGTGAACTGATCGGCTTGTATGTCTCCGATCATCCCCTCAGTCCGGTGATGGATGCTATTGCCCAGAACATCACGCACTACGCCATGGAGTTGAGCGAGGCGGAAGACCGGCAGTATGTGCGCGTGGCCGGTATCGTCACCCGCGTGCGGCCTCACACCACCAAAAAGGGCGAGCCGATGGGCTTTGTCACGCTGGAGGATGTGCAGGGAGCGATTGACCTGGTGGTCTTTCCCAAGACCTGGGCGCGCTATCGCGAGTTGTTGCAATATGATGCCGTTGTGCTGGTGGAAGGGCGCGTGGATGCGCGCGGAGCAGAGCCAAAGGTGCTGGTGGAAAAGGTGAGCACCGAATTGAAGCACGTCACACCGCTGGCGCAGCAGCCCTCGCCACAAGAAGACGCGCCGCAACCGGTCGAAATGCCGCAGGTTGCCGAGCCGCCCGTGGAATACCAGCCTTCGGGCGCGCCGCCGCCCCCGGAACCGTTCCCGGAGGAGGGGGATTTTCTGCCAGTAGGGGAAATGCCGCTGGCTGCCGCGGCGGATGAGCCGCTGCCGGAGACGGCGGATGATCCGCCTCCCGAGGCGGTTTCTGCGCCCGTGATGGCGGCCGTTGGCGGAGAGACGGTGTCGAGGGAGGGCGAGGCGCCCCCTTCTCTGCCCCCGGTGGAAGAAATTCCGTCGCCTATCGTGCCGCCGCTGCCTGCCGCCGACCGCTCGGATGTGCACATGATTACGCTCACCCTGCGCTCCGAGGGGGATGCCCTGCGTAACAATCTGTTGTTGCGCCGTGTGTTTGGCCTGTTGATCAGCCGCCCCGGCAACGACCGTTTTGCTTTTCACATCTTTGAAGGCGGGCGCGGCTATCTGCTGGATTTTCCCAACTACACCACCCGCCTGGAGCCAGAGTTGCTCCAGCAGTTGCACGCGCTGATCGGGGAGAACAACGTGCGCGTCGAGAAAATCACCTTTCAATAGTCGGTAACATCACCCGCCCCGTGCTGCCATCTTTGCCCTCAGG
>RFKO01000277.1 GCA_003694235.1 Anaerolineae bacterium | reverse complement strand
GATGACCGCCGGCTCTGTTTCGGCACACAGAGCCACGGAGAAAAGAGGGTATTGTCAAACCTGAGTCCGCTGCAAAAACGAATTCACCGCGGAGAACGCAAAGTGCGCAGAGAAAAATTTGAAGATGCGCTTCAAAAAATTCAAGATTTTGCGACAGAACTTCCTGAATCGGAAAGTGAACTTCAAAAATCTCAGCGGTCTTTGCGCACTCTGCGGTGCATCTAACCTTCTTGCAGGAGAGTAAACCTTCAAAAAATACTCTGTGTTCGCTGTGTCTCCGTGTGAGTAGACAATGGAGGTTTGCATGCGCGAAATCCACACTTTTTCTATTGTAGCTTACGATCCTGATGAACCGGCCTGGGGGATCGCGGTGGCATCCAAATTTCTGGCCGTCGGCGCGGTTGTGCCCTGGGCGCGCGCCGGCGCGGGTGCAGTAGCCACGCAGTCGTATGCCAACACCACTTTTGGCCCTCAGGGGTTGGCGATGATGGAGGCCGGCCACAGCGCCCAGCAGGCACTGGATGCTTTGTTGGAAGCGGATAAAGGGGCGGCTTTGCGGCAGGTGGGCATGGTGGATGCCCGCGGCGGGGCGGCCACTTTCACCGGTGAGGATTGCTATCCCTGGGCAGGCGGCATGACCGGCGAGGGGTTTTCCGCCCAGGGCAACCTGCTTGCCGGGCCGCAGGTGGTCGAAGCCATGGCCGAGGCGTTCACGCGCAGCCGCGGCCCTCTGCCGGAGCGGTTGTATCGGGCCCTGCTTGCCGGTGACAGGGCGGGCGGCGACCGACGCGGCCGGCAGAGCGCTGCCTTGCTGGTGGTGAAGGAGAAAGGCGGCTACGGCGGTTTCAACGACCGCTGGATTGACCTGCGGGTGGACAATCATCCCGACCCTGTGCCGTTGCTGGAAGAGATGCTCGAAATGCATTTCCTCTACAACGAGGTCAGCCCGCCCGAGGAACGCATCCAATTGCAGGGCGAGGTGCTGCAACGTTTACAGCGTCAGATGCAGCGGCTTGGTTATTATCAGGGCGAGGCGCATGGCCGGTACGATCAACCCACCCGCGAAGCGCTGGAAAAACTGGTGTTGGCTGAAAACATGGATGAGCGCACACAGCTTGACGAGGGGACGATGGATCCCCCCGCGCTGGAGTTCTTGCTGAGATTGCAGGCGCGCTAACGGTTGGCGACTTCCTCGCGCACCGCCTGGTACAGCGTCTCGGCCTTGAGTTCGTGCAGGGTGTAACACGGTGCCTGGAGGTGGTCGGCCAGCGCCTGTGCCAATCCCTGGTCGAAGGCGGCGTGTTCCATGTTGATCACCACGCTGCGGATGCCGTCGGCGGCGATCTTCTCCGCCAGGCGATGGGCCTCCTCCTGCGGCGGCTGGTCGCCCAGCGAGACGTTACCTGCGCCGTCGGTCAGCAGGATCATCAGCGGTTCGACATCGGGGTACACCATCTTCTGCTGGCGAATCACCTGATGCGCCAGGTACAGCCCGGCGGAGAGCGGCGTCTTGCCGCCGACGGGGATGTCGGCCAGCGCTTTGGATGCCAGTTGCACAGAATTGGTAGGCGGCAACACCAGCGTGGCGCGGTCTTTCTGGAAGACGATCAGGCCGACGCGGTCGCGGCGCTGGTAGGCGTCGGTCAGCAGCGAGAGGATTGCCCCTTTGGTGGCGGCCATGCGCTCGGCCACGGCCATCGACCAGGAGGCATCCACCACGAACAGGATTAGGTTGGCGGTCTCCTTGACGCGCACCTTGCGTTGCAAATCCTGCGGTTTGATGGCAAAAGCGACCTCTTTGCGCTGTTCCTGGCGGTCTTTTTGATAGGGGGCTGCGGCGCGCAGGGTGGCATCGAAGGCGATGTCGGTGGTGTTGCCATTGGCCGGGCGCGCCTGGATGTAGCGCCCGCGTTTGCGTTCGGTGCGGGTGCGCGAGCGACGCCCCCCTCGCCGCCGACTCAGGCGGTCGAGAGGGGTGTCGAGTTTGCGTGTGTCGAAAGGCTTGTCCGGTTCGACTTTTTCTCCCCCCTCCCACCAGTTGGCCGAACCGCTCTGGAACACATCCTGGCGGGCGGCTTCCACCGGCCCGCGGTGCATTTCCGGTTGTTCCTCGGCGGCGCTATCCGCTACGGCTTTTTTTTTTCTTCGACGGAAGCGGTCTCTTCCGCCGGAGATTGCTCCTCATCCATCGGCGTGGAGGCGCCTTGCAGTTGCTCGATGCGCTCCTGCAACTCCTCGAAACTGACATCTGCCTGGTCGAACGGCCCGCGCTTGATGCGGTGTGGATAAGCCAGTTCGGCGGCCAGGGCGATGTCCCGCTCATTGATTTGCGTGCGCCCTTCATAGGCGGCATGGGCGCGGGCCGCTTTCAGGATCACCAGGTCGGCGCGATGCCCGTCCACGTTCAACGAGGCGCTCAAGGCGGCGATGGAGAGCAAATCGCGGCGGGAGTATTTCACCTGGGCTACCAGTTCGCGCGCTCGCTCGATGCGCCTGGAGAGCTCCTGTTCTTTGGGTAGCCATTGCTGGCGGAAGCCCTCCGGGTCGGCCTCGAAGGCCAGATTACGCTCCATGATGAAGACGCGCTCCTGAGGAGAGCGGATGCCGTGGATGTCTACCGAGAGGGCAAAGCGGTCGAGCAGCTGAGGACGCAGGTCGCCCTCCTCGGGGTTCATCGTCCCCACCAGGATGAAGCGCGCCGGATGGCTGAAGGAGATTCCTTCGCGCTCGACGATGTTCATCCCCATGGCAGCCGAATCCAGCAGCAGGTCAACCACGTGGTCATCCAGCAAATTGACCTCATCGATGTACAGCAAGCCGCGGTTGGCCGCCGCCAGCACGCCGGGTTCAAAGTGGCGTTCACCCTTCTGAATGGCTTTCTCGATATCCAGCGTGCCGACCACGCGGTCTTCGGTGGCGGAGACCGGCAGATTGACAAAGGGGGTAGGGCGATATTCGAACTCGATGGACTCGCGCTGGCGACACTCGGTGCACCAGGTGGCCGGTCTGTCCGGGTCGCAGCCGAAGCGGCAGCCCTTGATCACTTTCACGCGCGGCAGCAGTTCGGCCAGGGCGCGGGCGGCGGTGGATTTGGCCGTGCCGCGCTCGCCCCGGATCAGCACACCACCGATTTGGGGGTAAACCGCGTTGAGGATGAGCGCACGTTTCATGCGCTCCTGACCGACGATCGCAGTAAACGGGTAAATGGTTGGCATAAAGTGTATTCCTGAGTGTAAGTGGTCGCAATCTGGCAGATATGCGTGTTTCTGCCTCTTGAATCTTACCACAAACAGGTTGCCAAGTTTACCTTTAGAGCGTATAATGTACACCTGATCTTATTTCAAATTGGAGCGTGTAAACCCTATGACTGAAAGTGAAGCCCGCGTCGCGGAGAACCTGGTGGAAGAAGAAATCACCGAGGTCTCTGAACCGCAACCCTCAATGGAAGAACTGCTTGATGAGCAGGGTCTGGAAATCGAATTTCCCCGTCCGGGGGAGATTCGGGAAGGCGTGATTGCCGCGATCACCGATAACGAGATCATGGTGAGCATCGGCGCGAAATCGGAGGGCGTGATCAGCGGGCGCGAGCTGGATCAGATCGACCCCGAAACACGGGCCGGTTTCAAGGTGGGGGATACCATCAACGTATTCGTGCTTTCTGCCGATGACCAGAACGGCAATCTGGCGGTGTCCTACACCCGCGCGCGTGAGGCGGAAGACTGGGATATGGTGGAGCGCCTGAAAGAGAGCGGTGAAACCTATCAGGGCGTAATCGCCGGGTTCAACAAGGGCGGTCTGCTCGTGCCCGTGGGGCAGTTGCGCGGCTTTGTGCCGGGCTCCCAGGTCAGCCTGTTGCGTCGCACCGCTGGCGATACGCCGGAAAAGCGCTGGGGCAAGCTGGTTGGTGAACCGATTGAGGTTGCCGTGGTAGAGGTCGACCGCGAGCGCCGCCGCCTGATTCTCTCCGAGCGCAAGGCATTGAGCGAGACGCGCGAGGTGCTCAAGGAGCGTTTGCTGGATGAGTTGTCCGTGGGCGATGTGGTCACCGGGCGCGTGACCAGCCTGGCGAGCTTTGGCGCCTTTGTCAATATCGACGGCGCGGATGGTCTGGTGCACCTCTCCGAAATCTCCTGGGAGCGCATCAAGCATCCCAAAGATGTGCTCAAGGTGGGGCAGGAAGTACAGGTTAAGGTCATCAGCCTGGATCCGGAACGCAAGCGCATCGGGCTTTCCATTCGCGCCTTGCAGGAGAATCCCTGGCTGGCGAAGGTCAAAGACCTCAAAGAAGGCCAGCTGGTGGAAGGGGTGATCACCCACCTGACCGATTTCGGCGCATTCGCCCGCCTGGAAGACCGCGACCTGGAAGGTTTGATCCACATCTCCGAACTCAGCACTGAGCGCGTGGAGCACCCCAAAGAAGTGGTCAAGGTTGGTGATAAGCTCACCTTGCGTATTATCAACATTGATCGTGAAAAGTGCCGCCTTGGCCTCAGTCTGCGTAAAGTGTCTTCGGGCGCTTACATTGATCTGGATTGGAAGATGGTCAAGGACGAGGTGGATGCTGCCCTGGAAGCAGAGAGCGTGGCCGAGGAGCCAGCGGACGAAACGGCAGAAGCAGCCGCAGAGGATGATCCCGCGGTCACTCCTTCTGATGAAGCAGAAGTCCAGGAAACGGCCTGAACCAACAACCACCGCACATCCCCAGGCGCATCCAGTTTGATGCGCCTGTTTGTTTATGGAGATCCCGCGAGAGCATGCCCCAATCCGTGTGCTTTGCCTGCCCGGCGGCAGGGCCCAGGCAGGTGCTCTGCCCGCGAATCACAGAAAAAACTCAGTGAACTCTGTGTCTCCGTGGTTCAAGCGCATTCAACTGCGTAAGCCCTGTCATTAAACTTTTGTAAGAATCACGAGAGTTGTGAGAAATTGAGACACTCTTTGGTAGAATTAAGGTGGCTATTCCCTCTCCCGCCAGTTGGAAGTGCGCTGACAGAAGCAGTGTTTTCAACCGTGAAGTGCACGCAGTGGCGGTACAATGGGAGGCAGGGATGTAGTGATTGGCAGGCCGAGCCGCGTATGCGTCTGCAGGCGATCGGGTGCCGGTGAGCGGATGAAGTGATGTGTAGCGCGAGAGCGATCTCGCTTGACCCCAGGAGGTCGTGCCATGGCCAATATTGAACGTTTTACCCAACGGGCACGCAGGGTACTCAGTCTGGCCCACGAAGAGGCTGAGCGGATGCGGCATTCCCATATCGGGACCGAGCATCTGTTGTTGGGCTTGATCAAAGAAGAGGGTGGGCTGGCTGCCCGCGCGTTGCGCGAATTGGGGCTGGATTTGCCGCGTGTGCAGCGTGTTATCGAGCGCATGGTTGGGATGGGCGATTACCCCGCCCGTCGCCCGGATCTTTCTCCAGGAACCCAACGGGTGCTGGAGCTTGCCATGGAGCAGGCCCGCCGTATGGGACATCATTACATCGGCGTGGAGCACCTGCTGCTCGGGCTGATGGATTTGGATGAGGGCGTGGCAATCGACGCCTTGCGGCAGCTGGGCGTCACCCCGACTCAGGTGCGCCGGCAGGTGGATCGGCTGTTGCGCGAGGGGGGCAACGAGTTGACAGCCCCGCGTACACCGCGTCCCTCGCGCCGCGAACGTGCCGAGAGTGAAACCAAGAAGAAATCGCGCACGCCATTGGTAGATCAACTGGCCACCGACCTGACCAAACTGGCCGAGGAAGGTAAGCTCGACCCGGTGATCGGACGGGAGACCGAGATCGAGCGCGTCATCCAGATTCTGGCGCGCCGCACCAAGAACAACCCTGCCCTGACGGGCGAGCCGGGGGTCGGCAAAACAGCCATCGTGGAAGGGTTGGCTCAGCGCATTGTCGCCGGTGATGTGCCCTTGCCCTTGCTTGGCAAGCGAGTGTTGCAACTCGATGTCGGCTCGCTGGTGGCCGGTACGATGTATCGCGGCCAGTTCGAGGACCGCCTCAAACGCGTGATTCAGGAACTGAAATCCTCCGACGCGATTTTGTTCATCGATGAGGTCCACATGCTGGTGGGTGCCGGCTCGGCCGGTTCGGCTATGGACGCGGCCAATATCCTCAAACCGGCGCTTTCGCGTGGCGAGTTGCAGGTCATCGGGGCCACCACGCTGGAGGAGTATCGCAAGTACATCGAAAGCGACGCGGCGCTGGAACGCCGTTTTCAACCCATTCTGGTGGAAGAACCCTCCGAGGAAGAGACGATCGAGATATTGCGCGGCATTCGGCCGGCCTATGAAGCGCACCATCGCCTCAACATTCTGGATGAGGCGCTGGATGCCGCCACGCATCTTTCGGCGCGCTATGTCTCCGACCGCTTTCTGCCGGATAAAGCCATCGACCTGATCGATGAGGCCTCCTCTCGGGTGCGCATGTACAAGAGCCCGCTGGCCAAAACCACGCGTACGTTGATGAGCGAACTGCGTGAGCTCAAGCAGCAGCAGCAGGAGGCGCTGGATGCCGGCGATGACCGCCGCGCCGATGAGATTATGCTGCGGATAGATGAGATCGAGCAAAAGCTGGAAGAGCTGCGCACCACCTGGGATCGCGAGTCCAGCCCCAGCGTGACCAGCGAGGACATCGCCGAGGTGGTCTCGATGTGGACGGGCGTGCCGGTGATGCAACTGGCCCAGGCCGAGTCCGAGCGCCTGCTGAAGATGGAAGAAGAGCTCAGCAAGGTGATCATCGGGCAGCCGGAGGCGATCGCCACGATCTCCAAAGCCGTGCGCCGTGGACGCGCCGGGCTGAAGGACCCCCGCCGTCCGATCGGCTCGTTTGTTTTCCTGGGGCCGACCGGCGTGGGCAAGACCGAACTGACCAAGGCGCTGGCGCGCTTCCTCTTCGGCAGCGAGGAAGCATTGATCCAGATCGATATGTCCGAGTTCATGGAGCGACACTCGGTCAGCCGACTGGTGGGCGCGCCTCCCGGCTACATCGGCTATGAGGAAGCCGGGCAACTGACCGAAGCCGTCCGCCGCCGCCCCTATTCGATCATCGTTTTCGATGAGATCGAGAAAGCGCACCCGGACGCGCACAACATCCTGTTGCAAATCATGGAAGAAGGGCATCTGACCGATGCCAAAGGCCGCAAGGTAGATTTCCGCAATGCCATCATCGTGATGACCTCCAACATCGGGGCGCGTGAAATCAGCCAGGCGAGCATCGGCTTCCCGCTGCAACGCGATCAGGAACTGGAAGACCGCATCTCCTATCGCGAGATGCAGAAAGAACTGACCAAGAAGCTCAAGCGCGCCTTCCGGCCGGAGTTCGTCAACCGCCTGGATGCGGTTATCGTCTTCCGCTCGCTGACGCGCGAGGATATCCGCCAGATCGTGCAACTGGAGATGAATAAGGTGGCCGAACGGCTGAAAGAACACGAGATCGCCATCGAGATGACGGAAGCCGCCGCCGACCTGATCGCCGAGTTGGGGTACAACCCCGAGATGGGCGCCCGTCCGCTCCGGCGCGTGATCCAGCAGAAAGTGGAAGACCGCCTCTCGGACGCCTTGCTGGCCGGCGAGTTCCAGGCGGGCGACACCGTGCTGGTGGATGTCGAGACGAAGGATGATGAAAACGAGATCGTCCTGCGCCGAAAAGCCTCGCAGGACGGCGATCCGCAATCCGAGGAAATGCTGGCGGCGGCCTGAGGCCTCAGGCCAGCAGCCGCTCAGGGCACAGCGTCCGCAACAGGCTGTGCCCTGTTTGTTTGAGCCATGGCGAAAACTTACACGCAATACGTCTGTCAACAATGCGGCCGCATCAGCGCCCGCCCTTTGGGGCGCTGCCCTTCCTGTGGGGAATGGGATTCCATGGTGGAAGAGATTGTGGAGAAAGCTGCACCGGCGCGGGATGCCGCTCGCAGCACTGCGGGCAGACGCTCCCGGCCGCGCAGGCTCAAGGAAATCAGCGGGGAGATTGAAGAGCGTATGCCGGTCCCGCTGGAGGAATTTGCGCGCGTGTTGGGGGGCGGCATCGTCCCCGGTTCGGTGGTGCTGATCGGCGGTGATCCCGGCATTGGCAAATCCACCCTCTTGCTGCAAACCGCGCTGGCCATGGCGCGGCAGCGCACCGTGCTGTACGTCTCCGGCGAAGAGTCCGAAAAACAGATCAAAATGCGGGCCGTGCGGCTGCTGCGCGAGCAGGAACTGCCTGATGCGCTCTTCCTGGTCACTGAAACCAATCTGGATGTCATCCTGCAACAGGTGGAAGAGATCGGACCCGAGTTGTTGATCGTGGATTCGATCCAGACCACCTATCTGCCCGACCTGACCTCCTCGGCCGGTTCGGTTTCCCAGGTGCGCGAGGCGGCCTCGCGTCTGCGGGAACTGGCCAAGACATCAGGCATCACCGTGTTTCTGATCGGCCATGTCACCAAAGAAGGCGTGATCGCCGGGCCGCGCGTGCTGGAACATATTGTGGACGCGGTGCTCTACCTGGAGGGCGACCGCTTCCAGAGTTACCGTCTGTTGCGCACGGTCAAGAACCGCTATGGGGCGACCTCTGAAGTCGGGGTGTTCGAAATGCGCGACAGCGGCCTGGAGGAGGTGGCCAATCCCTCAGAAGTGTTCCTGGCGGAGCGGATGGTCAACGCCCCCGGTTCGGCCATCGCGGTGACGATGGAGGGCACCCGTCCGCTGTTGGTCGAAATCCAGGGGTTGACCAGCCCGACCAGTTTTGGCAACCCGCGGCGCACGCCCAACGGGGTGGATTTCAACCGCCTGTTGCTGATCACCGCGGTGCTCACCCGCCGGGTTGGGGTGCGGCTTTCGGATCAGGATGTGTTCGTCAACGTGATCGGCGGACTGAAGATCGGCGAGCCGGCGGCAGACCTGGCGATCGCGGCCGCCATCGCCTCCTCGGTGCGGGATGTGCCGGTGCGCGCCGACGCGGTGCTGATCGGCGAGGTCGGCCTTTCGGGGGAACTGCGTATGGTCGGGCAGATGACACCGCGCTTGCGCGAGGCCGCGCGGTTGGGCTTCAAGCGCGCCATCGTCCCGCGCCGCCTGCGCAAGAGCGAACCCTGGCCCGCGGGGATCGAGATCGTCGAGGCGCGCAGCCTGCGCGAAGCTTTGAAGCACGCCCTGGTGCAAAACGCATGAGCAAAGAACTGCTATGATGCACAAACGACGGCGCATACAGGACAATGCGCCGTCGTTTGATTAGTTTACTGTTTTTCGCCGTTCAGGGATTGACCACCGGTGTGATAATTGGCTCGTTGAGTGTGTTGCCTGTGCCCACTGTAGTAGTGCAGGAGGGGTCGGAAGGATTGACATCGCAGGGGTTTGCCACGCTGATTCCCCCCCCGCTGCTGCCGCTGGTGCCACCACCACTATTACCGATGTTGACAGTCGTTATGCAGTTGGGGTCGGAGGGATTGAGCAGGCAAGGGTCAACAGTAGCCGTGTCGCCCGTGCCGCCGGAGGAAGACCCACCTGCTGAGCTGCCACCTGCGCTGCCGCCGGAAGACGATCCACCCGCCGAGCTG
>RFKO01000276.1 GCA_003694235.1 Anaerolineae bacterium | reverse complement strand
CTCCGCCTGGGCGTATGGGCGCTGGGACGCGAAATGCGCTTCTTCGTGGATGGACAGTACCAGTTCACCGTGCGCGATCCGTCCATCCCCAGCGGAGCAATCGGCGTGTTCGTGCGCGCTGCCGGTGAAACCGCCGTCACGGCGCGCTTTTACGACCTCAAAGTGTATGCCCTCCAGCCCTGAAAACCGCTCATGAGTAAACGTCCTTTCCAGAACCGACTGAATGACCTCTCCCCCAAAGAATGGCTGAAATTCCAGAAATCCTGGTTCATCCATAACCCGCCGCCGCGCAAAAAAGGCGTGCTGCGTCATCCAGCCAAATTCCCGGAAACACTGGTGCAGGAATTTATCGAATTTTTCACCAAGGCCGGGGGCGTGGTGCTCGATCCGATGGCCGGCACCGGCAGCACACTGGTCGCCGCCTTGCGCTGCGGTCGCCACAGCTACGGCGTGGAGCTCAACCCCACCTACGCCGAACTGGCCCGCCAGGTGATCGCTGAAGAGCGCGCTCTGTTGGGAGAAGCGGCGGCAACCCTCACCGCCGAGGTGATTACCGGCGACGCGGCCGAGATCGCCCAACTGGCACAGCAGCACAATCTGCCGCCGGTGGACTATGTGATCACCTCGCCGCCTTACTGGGACATGCTGCGCGCCCGCGGGGCAGAAACACAGCAAAAACGCCGCCAGGACGAGAGCCTGGACGTGTTCTACTCCGACGATCCGCGCGACCTGGGCAACATCGCCGATTATCAGTCTTTTCTGGACAATCTGGTGGACATCTACGCCGCGCTCAAGCCGCTTCTTCGGCCGCGGGCCTATCTCACCATTATCGTGAAGAACGTCAAAAAGGGCGGGCGCATCTATCCCCTGGCCTGGGACCTGGGGAAACGCCTGGGGGAGCACTACGCCCTGAAGGACGAGAAAATCTGGTGTCAGGACAATGTCAAGCTGTTCCCCTACGGCATGGGGAATGCCTGGGTGAGCAACACCGTCCACCACTACTGCCTGCAATTCCGCAACGAATAGGCGCTCATGATCACGGCAGAGGATTTCATCCACCTGCAATGCACTCCCGAAGACGTGCGCGCCGGCATTGCGTACGCTCTGCGTTCGCTGCGCCACACGTACAACCGCATGCACAGCCGCCCCATCCGCCGCCTGCAACGCATCGCCGCCGGCCTGGCCGTGGAGAGCGCCTTCCAGCGCTACCTGCAATCGCAGCATATCCCTTTCGACCTGCTGGGCGCAACGCATTTCACCAGGCCGGATCGTTACGACCTGGCTCTGGGGGGACGACGCTGCGATATCAAGAGTTTCCTGCTGCGCGATAGAGAACAAATCCGTGCCGTGCGCCGTGAGCCGGCCTCGCTGCTCAACGCTCCCGCGCTGATCCCGCAAGATCAATTCCGCCGCTCGCCGCTGCGCCCCGAGGATGTGTACATCTTCGCCTTCCTGGCAGCATTGACCGCCGAAGAACAGACCACCTGGAAGAAAGCGCTCGACCGCGGTCAACCCCTTTATCTGGTCTGGCTCTTTGCCAGGGGATGGCCTCATGCCTCGCGGCTGGCACTCAAACAAGGGGGAACGCGTCCTCTGCGAGTCACGCTGAGCGGCGAAGGAAAACAAGGTTTCACGCAGAAGAGCATCACCCTCCAGCCCGGCAGAGTGCATACGCTCAAACTTCCCTTCAAAACACTGCACTTCATCCATCCCAAGCGTCCACCCGATGGCCCGCTGGGGGTTCACAACCCCCAGACGAAAGAGACCCGCGTGATCCAGCCGACGGCCTGGCGCAACATCTGGGTGTACGGTATGGAAATCTATCTGACCGGCGTGATCAGCCGGCGCGAGTTCAAAAGCAATGCCCGTCTCATCCTGGCCGGCAGCAAAGTTTTCCAATACCGCCACACCAGCACACACAACCTGGCAGTGTCCATCCGCTCGTTGCACCCGTTGCGTCCCTTTCTGGAGCGCGTGCTGGCAGCGCGTACCGGATCAAAATAACAATGCAGCCAGCAGCCACTTTTTGACCGGAAAAAAGTGGAGTACAATTGTTCTAACACCGGCGAGCGCACAGAGCACGGCGACCGCGGGAGCGCCGCGGCACAACGGAGCACAGCCCGCTCGCCAGAAGACAAAAGGAGAGCAAGCATGTATCAAAAAATCACTATCGTCGGCAACCTAGGCAACGACCCGCAAATGCGCTATACCCCCTCCGGGCAGGCGGTATGCAACTTTTCGGTAGCCACCAACCGCCGCTACACCAACAGTAACGGCCAGCAGGTGGACGAAACCGCCTGGTTCCGCGTGAGCACCTGGGGCAAGCTGGCCGAGGTGTGCAATCAGTATCTGCGCAAGGGGCGCAAAGTGCTGGTGGAAGGCCGCCTGATCCCCGACCCGGCCACCGGCGGGCCGCGCATCTGGACGGGCAACGATGGGCAACCACGCGCCTCTTTCGAGGTCACCGCTCTGGAAGTCAAATTCCTCTCCTCGCGCGCCGAAGACGCCGGCATGAGCAACGACATGGCGGCTCCACCCGCTGAGGAAGATATTCCTTTCTAACCTACCCAGCCCCCACCAGGAGCAACATGAACGAGCAACCCAAAGCGCCTCAACAGCCGCAACTGACTCTGAAACTGCCGGACGACCTGCAAGCGGCCTACGTCAATCTGGCGCGTATCACCCACTCGCCATCGGAAATCGTGATGGATTTCGCCCTCATCCTCCCCGGCGGTCAACCCGCCGAAGTGCAAAGTCGGGTGTTGATGAGCCCGCTCAGCGCCAAACTCTTCTACAACGCGCTGGGAGATAACCTGGCCAAGTACGAAGCCAAATTCGGCCCCATCCAGATCCCCGGCGGCACATCGCTGGCCGAACATCTCTTCCGCCCGCCGCAGAAGTAGGCATGGCTGAACTGGAAGCCATCATAGAAGACATCCAGCGAGCCTTCGAGACGCGCACCCGCGTGCGCGACGAAATGCTCAAACAGGCGCGTTACCTGACGCGCCACTGCGCCCACGCCATCCGCGCCATCCACCGACAGGAGTTCGAACAGGCATCGCAACAACTGGCCCAGGCCGGCGCGCTGGCCGATGAACTCACCCGGCACGCGCGCCAACACCCCGACCTGTACTACGCAGGCTACACGCAGGATGCCCTCAAAGAATATGCCGAGGCGCACCTCACGATGGCGCTGGTCAGGGATACCGATCTCCCCACCCCGGAAGAACTGCAGGTGGATATCGTGGCCTACATCAAAGGCCTGGCCGAAGCCGCCGGCGAGCTGCGCCGCCGTTGCCTGGACGTGCTGCGCCACAACGACGCCGCCGAGGCCAACCGCCTGCTCGACCGCATGGATGACATCTACGCCGCCCTGGTCACCATGGACTATCCCGACGCGGTCACCGGCGGCCTGCGCCGCCTGACCGACGTGCTACGCAGCCTGCTGGAGCGCACGCGCGGCGACCTCACCATGAGCCTGCGGCAGCAGCGCCTGGAAAAGCAGCTGCAACGCTTTGAGGAACTCATCAAACGTTCGACCTCCTGAAGAAGTCGGACACCCTCAAACGCCATGCGGAAAATACGCGCCTCCGAAATCGGCACTTATCTGTTCTGCCAGCGTGCCTGGCGCTATCAGCAGCAGGGCATCGAGACGGAGAACCTGCACGAGTTGGCCGCCGGACAGGAGCTGCATCACCGGCACGGTCGCATGGTGTTGACCAGCACATTGTGGCGCGCCCTGGGTTATTTGTTGCTGCTTTGCGCCCTGATCCTGCTGGCCGTCCACCTCACCCTGCAGGTGATCTGAAATGGCGATCTTGGCGCTCACGCTGCTGTTGCTCGGCTGGTTGCTGTTGTGGCTCTCCCGGCGACAGCGCCGCGCCGCCGGACTGCCCGGCGGACGGGTGATCTACAGCGACACCACCCGCTGGATGCCCCTGGAAGAGCCGCTCTACGACCCTGAGCTGGAACTCGTCGGTCGGCCCGACTACCTGATCCGCCAGGGGGAAACCGTCATCCCCGTCGAGGTCAAATCGACCCGCGTGGGCGACGCCCCTTACGACTCGCATATCTACCAGCTGGCGGCCTACTGCCGCCTCGTCCAATCCGCTTATGGCGTCCGCCCGCCCTACGGTGTGCTGCACTACGCCAACCGCACTTTTCAGATCGATTACACCGCCAGGCTGGAAAACGAACTGCGCAACATCATCGGCGAAATGCGCAGCCGCGGGCATTTGCGTAACATCAACCGCTCCCACGAATCGGCAGCGCGCTGTCGCAAGTGCGGCTACCGCTCCCTGTGTGACCAACGCCTGCTATAATTGAAGCCACCGCAATCAGAGCGTAAAACCACAAAAACACATGGACACGTTCACCCGCATTGCCGTCGCGGCGCACCCCCAAATTCCACAGGCATACGAGCAGGCCAGACAGATCGCTGCTTTTCTGGAGGCGCGCGGCTGCCAGGCCACCTACAACTTTCTGGATGCCCAACCGCTGCGCGCCCAACTGGAGGGCGAAGCCGTGGAATTGCTGATCGCCCTGGGCGGCGACGGCACGATGCTGCGTGCCGGCAGGTTGTGCGCTCCCCATCATATCCCCATCCTGGGGATCAATATGGGAAAATTCGGCTTTCTCATGGAAATCAACCTGCCCGCCTGGCAACGCGCCCTCGAGCGCGTGCTGCAAGGGGATTTCTGGCTGGAAAAACGCATGTTGCTGTGCGCGGAACACTGGCGCGGGGAGACCTTTCTGGAAAGGTGGCACGTTCTCAACGAAGTGGTCGTCAGTCGCGGCGAGACGGTGCGACCGGTCCACCTGGAAACGTATGTGGACGGCCGCTTTCTCACCACCTATGTAGCCGATGGGCTGATTGTCGCCACGCCAACCGGTTCGACGGCCTACGCGCTGGCCGCCGGCGGCCCAATCCTGCCGCCGGAACTGCGCAATCTGCTGCTGGTGCCGGTCGCGCCGCACCTCTCCATCGACCGGGCCATCGTGCTGGCCGAAGGCTCCAGCGTCACGGTGACAGTGCGCACCGATCATCAAGCCGTGATCAGCTGCGATGGACATCCCCCCATCCATCTGCGCGACAAAGACCGTGTCGCCGCACACGCCAGCGACTACAGCGTTGCATTCATCCGCCTGCAAGACCCCGGCTATTTCTACCGCAACCTGACGCCGCACATGTACAACAACCCTGCCACCAGGAATTTACCATGACAGAGAACCTGACCACAACCTGTGCCAACCACCCCGACCGCCCAACTGCGCTGCGCTGCAACCGCTGCGACAAATACATTTGCAGCAAATGTGCCGTACTCACCCCAACCGGCTACCGCTGCAAAGAGTGCGTCAACACACAACAGAAAGTGTTCGATACCGCACAATGGTACGATTACCTCACCGGTTCGATCACCGCTGCCGCGCTCGCATACCTGGCAGGATTGATCCTCGTACAGCTGTCTTTTTTTGTCCTTATCCTTGGGCCGATGGCCGGTGTAGCCATCGCCGAGGCAGTGCGCTTCGTCATCCGTCGCCGCCGTTCACGCCGCCTGTTCATCACGCTGGCCGCGGCCACAGCGCTGGGCGCGCTGCCCCATCTGTTAGGCGACCTG